>JANMVA010000277.1:0-1724 GCA_031392195.1 Saprospiraceae bacterium
GCAAAATTATTTCCGAACTGAACGATCACGCCACTGGAAGTAGTCAGGTGATATGAACCGATAGCACTGCATACATCAATAGCTACTGGTTTTGGAACGCTCACATTTGCATAGCAATACCAGAAGTCAGTTCCCACAGTAATATTTGAAGGACATGTGAGTACCGGAGGTTCATTGTCTGAAAGTTTTATTACCTGGACACCTTCGACGATCTCAAGACTGCACCAGTCAAGGACCGTCCATGTACGCACGATCTTACGACCACCACCACATTCATTCAGCTCTTTATCCCAGTATCCTGTGAAAATATTGCAAAGTCCTCCTTCATCATTCAGATTGATTCCATTCAGTGATGGCCAACCTGTCACTTCCGGCTCTATGCTTCCGCCACATTCACCATCATAAGCAGGAGGGAACACCAGGCTATCCAGTGTCAGAGGGATCAATGTGAATTCCTGGACACAGGTTGCTGTATTGCCACTCGCGTCTGATGCCTGGTAGGTCACCAGCACAAATCCACCGGCACAATTATCATAATTCGTTTCTACATCGACAATTGTAATAACCGGTTCACCACAATTATCAGTTGCGGTTTGTAACAAATCTGTTGGAATAATACCGGCAAGTAATTGTTCAACATCGAGGCAAGTGATCTGGCAGGCAGGATCCACAAGGAATACTGTGGAGTTACTCAGTATAGTAACTTCAAAATCTCCGAAATCATCACCATTATTATTGAAGGTGGTAAACACCATGATATACGTGCGATCAGCTTCAAGTGTAGCAACAATTTGTGAAAGGAAGTTTGGCCCAGCATCATCATCCGCAGCTACCAGGTTTTCACATGGCGCATTGGGATTAAAGCTGTCTTCATAAAGTGCTATAAAACTATCTGCGCCCGGTGCTGTGAATGTGACGACATCAAACTGATTGCTGCCCGCCATATCCAGGTAGAATGGGAATGCAATGTAAGGCACCCCTGCAGCTCCTATGGTACATGTACCTCCTTGCGCCATAGTGTTCGGTCGGGTGAACGTAGCACTTTCAGAATCCAACGTGCCCGTGAACCCTGTGATTTCCACACCTTCTACCGGACATGCACATTCTATGGTGGGTCTGATTTTATCTTCAACAGTGATCGTACCCCAGCAGCTCTGATTGTTACATTCACTCATCACTTTCACCGTAAATGTCTGACCTACATGCTCAGAAGTAACGGTAGCATTTGGAATCGTATCTCCATTTTGATCAATGATGATGACGATGTAATTATCATCTCCGAATAATTCACCTTCGAGGATCATACCACTCAGGATAACCGAACTACAATCTTCATCAATAGAGATATTGACATGATCATCACATGCCAATGCTTCCAATCCCTGGATAAACACATTGAAAAATGCAGTTGCCTGGCAACCCGTGCCGGCAATTTCTGTCAGCTGGATCACGAAAGGCCCTCCTGGCTGATCATTCCATTCCACTGTGATGGATTGTCCGTCATCTGCTATAATTATACCTCCTCCATTCTGAATAAGCCATACATATGTACTGTTTGGATTAAAAGTTTCGACCGTGTAGACAACTGTCTCACCAGGACACACATAGTTATCACCTAAGATCACAGGCTGAGGCAATATGCATATCAGAGCAATATCAATATCATCTTCCCCCGGAGCATCATTCGTATCATCATCATCCGGATCACTATCGATATCATTGTC
>JANMVA010000318.1:0-20942 GCA_031392195.1 Saprospiraceae bacterium
TGATGTATGAGCAGGCAGAGAAGCTGAAGAAGAAATTCGGATCTGCACTCGCAGAATGTATTGTTGACAACCGCATCATCACGATCCCAAGTTTCAATGGTCGTGATTATAAGGAGATCTCTGAAAAGAATTTATCACTGATCATCCAGGCCAGGATGGAAGAGATCCTCGAGCTGGTGCGTGTTGAGATTAAAAAATCAGGTTACGAACGCAAGTTGATTGGTGGAATCGTACTCACGGGTGGAGGTGCTTTATTGAGTAAAGTTGATTTGCTTGCCGAGTATCGCACAGGGATGAGTGCGCGTGTCGGATTGCCGATCGAGCACATTGCTTCACGTCAGCGTGATGATGTATCGAGCCCGATATATGCGACAGCAATTGGATTGATCATACATGGATTGTCCACACCGGATGTCATCGATGAGACAGATAAAATGGTCAACACCAAAGCGCCGGAAAAACAGCCTGTTCAGGAAGTGAAGAAAGAAGATGAATCAATGATGGAAAATGCGGAGGACCGCAATAATCCGCGCTGGTATGATCGCATTCTGAACAAGACCAAAGAATTTTTCGAAGCGACACCGGACCAGGATTTCCTTTAGACCTCAGATATATCAGGATCAAATTATAAGACCATAATTCTAAAAACTCAGTCATCATGTTATTCGACATACCTAAAGTAGAAAAGAGCATCATCAAAGTCCTCGGCGTAGGCGGTGGTGGAAGCAATGCCGTATCGTATATGTACAAGCAGGGCATCACCGGCGTTGATTTTGCGATCTGCAATACAGACAACCAGGCGATGGAAACAAGTTGTGTTCCTGTCAAGATTCGCTTGGGCCCTGAGCTCACCGGAGGCAGAGGTGCGGGATCGCGTCCTCAGATGGGCAAGCAGGCTTGCATCGAATCCATTGACGACATCAGGGATTTTGTGCTCAACAATACGAAGATGTTGTTTGTCACCGCTGGTATGGGTGGAGGTACCGGAACAGGTGCTGCACCGATCATCGCTAAAGCAGCTCGCGAAGCAGACATCCTGACAGTAGGGATTGTCACACTTCCATTTACATTCGAAGGCAGCCGTCGCAAAAGACAAGCGCTTGAAGGTTTGGAAGAAATGAAAAATAATGTCGATGCTTTGATCGTGATCTCCAATGATAAACTGAGAGACATCCATGGTGATCTTCGTCTGAGCGATGCTTTCAGCAGGGCAGATAATATTCTGACAACGGCTGCACGCGGGATCGCGGAAATTATCACGATGCCGGGTTATGTCAATGTTGATTTTGAAGATGTCAATACAGTCATGCGTGACAGTGGTGTTGCGATCATGGGTACGGCCTCATTTGAAGGAGAAAATCGTGCTCGTCGTGCGGTACAATCCGCACTAAATTCTCCATTGCTGGAGGATAATGATATTCGCGGTGCACAACATATCCTGTTGAACATCACCTCGGGCCGCGTCGAAGTGACGATGGACGAAATCTTCGAGATCACTGAGTACGTTCAGGCAGAGGCCGGTTATGGCACTGACCTCATCTGGGGTAATTGTGTAGATGAATCATTAGGTGAAAAATTGTCTGTTACGATTATCGCTACAGGTTTCGAACAAAACATGTCGAAGTCAGATAAGAATGACACGCAAAAGATCTTAGTCGGCATCGATGAAGACATGATGGGTATCAGCACCCGCAACAACGATGAAAATGATTTTGAGATTACGAATGAACGTATGCTCGATATGGAGCCGGTCATGATGCCAAAAGAAGTGCAGCCGGAAAAACCAAGGCACACGTACAATGATCCATACGTTCGCCCTGATGACATGGAGAAGCGTGAAGAGATCCGCCGAACATTAAAAGAGAAAGAAGCACAACGCATGAAGTCAGATGCGCCACCTGAGATCCAGATGAATCCAAGCCGCATTCAGAATTCGGAGTGGATCGCGGAGATGACCAAGGTTCCTGCATTCGCACGCCGCAAGATTCAGCTGGATGATGTTCCCCCTTCTTCCGAAATTAAGATGTCCAGGTTAACTGTGACCGAAGATGAAGGAGATGATGTGATCAAGGGGAATACTTATCTGTATGATAAGCCTTGTTAAATGAAATCACTTCCACGAGTTAAACCCGTGGCTAATCACATCAGATTCCTTCGGAATCATTTATATGATCCATTTGGGATCAAGAGATCTTGCTCAACAAAGAATCGGAAGGATGGCACACTGTTGTGTGCCATTTTTTTATTATTCCACGGGTAATACCCGTGGCTAAACAAATCAGATCCCTTTGGGATCATTTATTGGATCCCGTTGGGATCCGGTTGCAGGGTTTTATTGAGATCCTGAAGGGATCTAACCTGATCCTGAAAGGATCAAATTTGTTTAGCTCCGGGTATTACCCGGAGAATTGGTCAAAAAAATTTCGAAAAACGGTAACATTTTGCCCACCTCGATACATATAGGTATAATAAAGCCTTATACCATGAGTACACATACCCAAATCATTTACCAGATAGTCTTTTCTACGAAAAACAGAGAGAAGTGTTTGTTGAAAGCTAAGAGAGATGAATTATACAAATACATAAACGGCATTCTTCACAATAAGAATTGTACAACAATTCAAATTAATGGTGTTGAAGACCATCTACATATTTTGATTCACTTACATCCTTCCATTGCTTTAGCTGATTTAATTAAAGAGATCAAGATTTCTTCACACAAATTTATAAAGGAAAGTTTTTTATTTCCCGACTTCAAAGGATGGCAAGATGGTTATGGGGCATTTACATATTCAGTTGATTCATTGCCAGGTTTGATCATTTATATCCAACAGCAAGAGAAATACCATCAAGTTCAGGAATTTGAGAAGGAATATCTTCTAATGCTTCAGGTGTTTAAAGTTCCTTATAACGAAAAGTATCTATATGGTTAAATCGGATTATCAGGAAATCATTGTTACTTGATTAATTCATTCTCTACCTTTACCCCTTATGGCATTAGGACGCAGGCGGCAGGAAGCAGTGAATGGCGAGGAAAAACCCAAAAAACTTTCTCTTCAACAATTAAAGGAAGCACGGTCGATGCTTTCTTTTATCAGGCCTTACCGTTGGCATTTCATCGGGGGACTGATCCTTTTATTCCTGGGCAGTCTGATGTTCATGGCTTTTCCAAGACTGGCGGGCGAATTGGTGGATGTGGCGGCGGGCAAAGGTCAGCTCGGATTTAGTCTAAACCAGATCGGATTGATCCTGATCGCGATCCTTGTGTTGCAGGGGATCATGAGTTACTTACGTGTGATCTGGTTTGCTGTGGTGAGTGAGAAAGGGATGGCCGATGTACGCAGCAGTATTTATCAGAAGCTCATTGGATTGCCTGTTTATTTTTTTGAAAAAAACAGGGTAGGGGATTTGACCAGCCGCATATCAGAGGATGTAAATAGACTGTCGATGATTTTTTCGACAACGCTCGCAGAACTGATCAGACAGGTGTTGATTTTAGTCAGTGGTGTTATTTTCCTTTTGATCACAACACCCAAACTGAGTCTCACGATGCTCGGTACATTTCCACTCATCGTTGTCGGTGCCATGTTTTTTGGCCGCTTTGTCCGCAGCTTATCGAGGAGCAGACAAAAAGCGCTGGCCAATACAAATACTGTCGTTGAAGAAACATTGCAAAATATTAATACAGTCAAAGCATTTACGAACGAGTCACTTGAGTACAATCGTTACAAGAGCGAAATGAGCACGGTGGTGAAGACATCATTGCAACTCGCCAAGTACAGAGCTATTTTCGCCAGCTTTATTATCATCGTTTTATTTGGTGCGATCTTTTTTATTCTGTGGTACGGCGCTACCATGGTCCAGAATAATATGATGACGACAGGGCAGCTTGTGACATTCATTGCTTATACTGCGATCATCGGTGGGTCCATTGGAAGTCTTGGTAATTTTTACACAGAGATCGTTACTGCCTTAGGTGGAACAGAACGTATACGCGAGATCCTGGATGAAAGGACAGAGATCAATGTTCCTGTCATTGTCAACCGGCCAAAAATATCCGGTCGCATTCATTTTGAAGATGTTCACTTTGAATATCCTTCGAGGCAGGAGATGGCTGTGCTGAGAGGGATCAATATGGATATACAACCTGGAGAAAAAATTGCCTTGGTCGGTCAGAGTGGTTCTGGGAAAAGTACGATTGCTGCATTACTGATGCGATTGTATCCTTTACACAAAGGTCGAATCACACTGGATGGAAAAGATATTAATGAAATGGACCTTTCAACCTATCGTTCTGTCTTTGCGATCGTCCCGCAGGAAGTTTTGCTCTTTGGCGGAACGATCAGGGAAAATGTTCTTTACGGGAATCCGCAAGCTTCAGAAGAAGAATTGTTGAATGCAGCGCGGATCTCCAATAGTCTTGAGTTTATTCAATCCTTCCCGGAAGGATTTCAAACGATCGTCGGCGAACGTGGTATCAAATTAAGCGGGGGACAAAGACAACGTATTGCTATCGCGCGTGCTGTGTTGAGGAATCCGGATATTTTGATTCCGGATGAAGCGACATCTTCGCTTGATGCTGAGTCGGAGCGGTTGGTACAGGAGGCACTGGAGAGATTGCTTGAGGGCAGGACGGCGATAATAATTGCTCACCGTTTGGCTACGATTCGGAATGTGGATTGTATATATGTCCTTGAGGATGGAAAGATTGTTGAGCAAGGGACGCATGATGAATTGAGCCAGAGGGAAGATGGGGTTTATAGCGCATTGGCGAGGTTGCAATTTGAAATGTAGAGAGCATGGGGCATGGAGTACGTTAAGCTACGCTTAACGATTTTGTTTTAGATTCTATGATGAATCAATTTGATCCCGATAGCTATCGGGATCAACTTTTGAATCTGATATTAATTGAAAATCAAGTATTGATGTACAAAAGAAAATTTGATCCCGATAGCTATCGGGATCGGCAGCTTTAATAAAATAATCAAAAAAATCGTCGAATGCAGTGAGACGATAAAAACTCATTAAAAGTTGGAGTTATTAAACAACGCATCCCTCAAGCCCTTCGTCACCTTCGGTGTGGAAGCATCGTGCGATCACCTGTACAGGATTGAAGATCTCGAAGAACTAAAGCTTGCTGTCCAGCACCTGGAGCGTCCATTAATTTTAGGAGGAGGTAGCAATGTCCTGCCCATGGGTGATATCCACAGGAATATCATCAAGATTGAATTGAAGGGTATTGACATCGAAGAGCGAGATGGTAGCGGACCTTTATTGCACATCGGGGCGGGAGAGAATTGGCACGAAGTAGTATTGCATGCACTTGACAGAAACCTGGGGGGTATTGAAAATCTATCACTGATACCCGGCACGATTGGTGCAGCGCCTATTCAGAATATCGGTGCTTATGGTGTTGAGCTCGAAAATGTTTTTCATTCGTTGACAGCCATCAGGATCGGTGATGGTGAAGTTGCGCGGTTTACAAAACATGATTGCGCATTCGGATACAGGGACAGCATTTTCAAACGGGAGGCAAAAGATATGTATGTGATTGCCAATGTCACATTGCAGTTGACACATGATCATGAATTGGATACTTCATATGGGGCGATAAAGGATGTTTTGAAGGAAAAAGGTATTGACAATCCAACCATACGCGATGTCAGTAATGCCGTTATCCAAATACGTCAAAGTAAATTGCCTGACCCGGCAGTGATCGGAAATGCAGGCAGCTTTTTTAAGAACCCGGTTATCTCGAAGGAATTATTTGAGGCAGTGAAAGAAAAATTTCCTGCTTTGCCCGGCTATCCTGCTGATAAGGATACAATGAAAGTTCCTGCCGGCTGGTTGATCGAACAGGCGGGATGGAAGGGTAAGAGGATAGGTAGTGCAGGCTCTTATGAAAAGCAAGCTCTTGTTCTCGTCAATCATGGAAGTGCTTCGGGAACAGAAATCTGGAATCTGGCATCGGAGATCATCAAGTCCGTTAATGAGCAGTTTCAGATCAACCTCAGCCCTGAAGTGAACATTTGGCAGTAGCGGCTGGCGCATATCATTTCGTGAGCCGTGAGTCGATAAATTTTAATTGAGGTGTTAATTTTTTGACTAAAGATTTTAGAAAAAAATTTTCATTTCATTCCGTCGATATTCAATTTTAGCTCATCTAACAAATAACGGTACTGTGAAGATTCATTCTATTTTAGCGGCATGAAACCGCAAACCAAAAAAACCAACTTTCATTACACTTTCATTGTCCTCCTGGGACTTTTGATCAGTTATTCATCTCTTTCCAGTCAATCCAATCTATCAGGGACCATACTGGATGCTAAACGTGAGCCCGTTCCCTTTGCCAATGTCCTTCTCCTCACCACAACTGACAGTACCCTGGTTAGAGGAAGCGTTGCAGGCGATAACGGTCAATTTGAAATGAGTAATATTCCTTCAGGTTCCTATCTCATTCGGGTATCCATGATCGGATATGCGGACTTTCACACAGAGATTTTCCAACTGGATGGCACACCCGGAGTAAAGGATTTTGGGGATATCGCCATCAATGAAGATGCGGTGCTGATGAATGCAGTCACCGTTGTAGCAAAAAAACCACTTTTCGAACAACGCATCGATCGCATGGTAGTCAATGTTGCGAATAGTATCACCTCTGCCGGTACCACTGCACTCGAGGTGCTCGAAAGATCTCCCGGTGTGATGGTCAACCGTCAAAATAACGCTATCTCGCTCAGTGGTAAAAACGGTGTTGTGGTGATGATCAATGGCCGTATTAATTACATGCCGTCTGATGCCGTTGTCCGTATGCTGGAAGGAATGAGCTCAGATAACATAGAGCGGATAGAAATCATCACCACTCCTCCTGCCGGATTTGATGCTGAAGGTAATGCGGGTTATATCAATATCGTCCTGAAGAAAAACCTGGAGGAAGGTTTTAATGGTGCAGCCGGTGGAAATATAGGTTTTAATAAAGGCATCCAGGCTAGCGCTAATACAAATTTCAATTACCGTCAAGGAAAAGCGAATCTGTATGGTGATTATAGTTACCTGAAAGAATCGCAGGATCAGGTCTTCGCTTTTTATCGCAGAATTTTGTTGAATGGAGATCAGTTAGAAACCGATACGCGGAGTTTGCGCGATCCTGACACTGACAATCACAATGCACGGCTTGGTGTGGACTTTCAACTGACAGATAAAACTGTTCTTGGTTTGCTTGCCTCCGGATATGATACCAAATGGACCATGGATGCGGTCAATACATCATTGATCTCACGCAACGGAAACCTGGATACGACGATCATCATCCGCAATCACGAATTAAATCAATGGAAACATGCAGGCGGGAATATCAATCTCCAACACACTTTCAGTGAGGGCAGGGTATTGACGATTGACACAGATATGTTATGGTATAAGGACAATAATCCAACCGATTATGACAATGAGTATTCAGATGGTGAGGGTAATTTTCTTTTTGAGGAATTGACGCGCAGCCGGAAGATCACACCGATAGACATCAAGGTGGGTAAGCTTGATTACACCACCAGCCTTGGGAAGAAAATGAAAATTGAAACGGGCGTTAAAGGATCGCTTTCTCATTTCACCAATGATGTTGGCGTTGACCGTCTGAAAGGTCAAACCTGGACAGCGGACCCGGAACTGACAGCGAATTATGACCTGGTAGAAAAAATACTGGCTGCGCATCTTTCACTTGAAATGCCCATCTTCAGTGGCATCCAATTTAAGGCAGGTGTCCGGTATGAATACACAAGTTCAAACCTCGGTGCTGAAGAACAACCCGACATCGTCGACAGGCATTTTGGTGAATTTTTCCCCAGCGTGTTTTTATCAAAGGATATTAACGAGAACAATTCATTAAATGCTTCCTATAGCCGAAGAATCACGCGACCTACATTTAATGATATGGCACCTTTTGTCCTGTTCCTCGATCCGACAACTTTCTTTTCCGGTAATCCTGCATTGCAACCAGCCATCTCCAACAATTTCAGGTTAGGATATCGTTTTAAAACAATGGTCGCCACACTTGAATATGGAATTGAAGACAGCACGATCGCCCGGTTCCAAAGTACCGTGGTGCCCGGCACGAATCGTGAATTAATCTTTGCTGAAAACCTGATCGGTACAAATACCATCTCCCTCGCACTTTCTATACCCGTCACACCTGTCAAGTGGTGGAATATGTTTTACAATATCATGGGCAGCTACCAGACGACGAGCAAATATTTCGGATCTGAGATTTTTGAGTTTGAAGCTGGTGGCGTTAATGTGTTTGGGACACAAACATTTACTTTGCCTAAAAATTTCACTTTTGAAATTTCCGGTTTCTACAGTACGGGGGGGTTATTTGGCATTGTATTAATGGATCCAATGGGTTCGGTGAATGTAGGATTGCAAAAGAAGTTTGGTGAAACCGGTGGAACGCTACGAGTTGGTTATGATGATGTATTCAATACTCTCGCATTTACAGGAGAATCAGATCTGCCTGAACAGGGTCAATATTTCAAGGCTTACCTGGTGTTCCAGGTGCCAACTTTCAAGATCGGTTATTCTTATAATTTTGGAAATCAAAAAGTAAAGGCCAAGAGAGAAAGAGCAACAGGTGCGGAAGAGGAGAGGAGGAGGATTCAGTAAGCATTAGTCAGTAAGCAGTATTCAGTAAGCAGTATTCTGTAAGTCGTAGTCAGGAAGCAGTATTCAGTAAGAAGTAAGCAGTGTTGACCGTCTTCGTAGTCAGCTGCCTATCAGAATTGTGAAAAAATGAATTAGCGCCCTTAATCAGATAAGGATAAATGTCAAAACTAAACGTCATCATCACAGGATCAACCGGTATGGTTGGTAAGGGAGCTCTCCTTGAATGTATCGACAGTGCTTACGTGGAATCGATCCTCTTAGTGAATCGCAATCCGGTTGATATAAAAAATACGAAGATTAAGGAGGTGCTTGTCAGTGATTTTTCCAATCTTGATTCGGTTAGAGAAGATCTGAAGGGATATAATGCCTGTTTCTTTTGCCTGGGGATTACTTCTGTTGGCATGAATGAAGCAGAATATACAAAGGTGATGTATGATCTGCCGGTTTCATTTGCAAGACAGATTCATGGGCTCAATCCGGAAATGACTTTTTGTTTTGTATCCGGTGCAGGGACTGATAGCACCGGTGAAGGAAAAACAATGTGGGCTCGTGTCAAAGGAAAAGCAGAGAATGAAATACTCCAGATAGGATTTCAACAAGCGTATATGTTCAGGCCCGGTTTTATCCGGCCGTTGAGAGGCATTCGTTCAAGAACGAAGTTGTATAACGCCATCTATTCCGTTGTATGGCCGCTTGCTTACTTGTTGCAAAAGTTTCCAAAGTTTGCGACAACAACAACTGTCATGGGTCAGGCGATGATCAATGTTGCATTAAATGGTTATCCGAAAACCATTTTGGAAAGTGAGGATATCAATAAGGCCGGAAAGGGATAAAGTCGAAAGTCACTTTTTTACCACTAAGGACACGAAGGAAGCACAAAGGACACAAAGCTAGTAGATATTGTTCTTTCATTTCCTTCGTGCACTTAGTGCTTTCTTCGTGCCCTTTGTGGTTAATTTTAGCTGGTTCTGAAAGAAGGTTATATTCGTGTGAATTCACACCCATTACAAAATGTACAGGATAATCATAATTCTTATTTTATCGTTTCCGGTTTTACAAACGTTCAGCCAGGGGTGTAGTGATGCCGGTATTTGTACGATCAAAAGTTTTAAACCTGGTGTGCAATTAACTGACGGAGTAAAAGGCATAAAGAGTTTCGGTGTTTCAGTTGGTGGGGCTGATCATAACATTTTTATTATTAGCCCATACATTAGCGCTGCCTCTCGGCTTGGGGAGAGATTCAGCATAGATGTTAAACTCAATTTTCAGTTAAATACCGGCAATGGGATTTCCAATTCAGGTTTTGGAGATCCTTTTGTCAATCTGAATTATCACCCATCAATCAATTGGACAATCACCGGAGGCATAAAGGTTGACCTATTTGGAAATGATGATGCAGAATACAAGGGCAAACCCCTCCCACTTGATTATCAGACCTCTCTCGGAACTATGGATATCATAGCTGGTGCCGGATTTAAGACAAGTGATTGGCAATTTGTATTGGGATATCAGTATCCGCTTACAAAAAGTGAAAACAAGTTTACTCCAGAAGCATGGAGTACAGATTCTCTTTTCAGCACCTTTCAGAATACATTTCTTTTGAAGCGCAAATCAGATGTAATGTTTAGAGTAGCCCGGCCGATGATGCTAAATGAAAAAATCACCTTTACGCCCAGCTTGCTTTCTATTTATCATGTTGGTGATGATGAGTATTTTGTTCCGGGTGAAGGATATAAACCAATCATCGGATCGAACGGACTGACGATCAACGCCTCTTTATTTGTTGATTTGAAGCTGGGTGAAAAATCAGGGCTGGGTATTTCTACAGGATTTCCAATACTGGTTAGAAAAGTGAGACCAGATGGATTGACGAGGAGTTTTGTACTTGCCATAGAATATCAACGATATTTTTTCTGATCATTCATGATGACGATTCGGGTTTACTTATTCATTCTATTTATTGCGATCATGTTTCCAGCTCATATCCTGAGCCAGGACTCCATCAATAACTACAATCAGCAGGAACCCTTTCAGAACAATGATGACCTGATCTCCAAATATCTCCTCGAAGATGGGGATGTCCATGAGAAGATCGAAGAATTAATTGCACTGGCCCGAAACGATGAAGGACAGGGCCGGAAACTGGATGCCCTTCGGAAGATCCAGGCAGCCCTTATCCTTCAAAAGCGCATACAAAAACCTGATTCAATTGTATTCGAATTGAATTTAGCGGCAGGAGATATGATCTCGCTATTGGACGGACGGTACGCCCTTGGGTTTTACCAGGCAGCCACAGAACTACTGGAGCGTGTTCCATCGATTGATAACAATCGCCGGTTTTTCTTTTACACCAACAGGGCAGGGGTGCATGTTCGCTTAACTGAAAACGACTCCTCGATCTATTATTATAAGAAAGCCCTTGACGTAGCAAAGACCATCGGAAGGGTAAGTGAGTCATCCGCCCTGAACAACATCGGTTTTTTTTATAACCATGCTTATCAGTATGACAGCGCGGAAGCCTACTTCCACAGAGCCATTCACATTTTAGGGAATCCGCAAAACGATATCATTCTCTATTGTGCCATCAGGGACAATCTCGCAGAACTGTTTGAGAATGAAAAAGACTTTACATCTGCACTTGCTATATATCAATATAATGATTCTGTTTTTTACAGTCGCAAGCTGCACAATCGCTATGCTTCTAACAGGATTAAGATATTGGCTACCATGCATATGTTGAATATGCCCGGCATCCATCCACAGATTGCATCTTTAGAAAAATATATTGATCGGCATGCCCTGTCCATCAAGTCCCCTGTGACAGTTCGATTTTACAGTTTTGCCGATACCTATTATTTTGATGTAGGGAAACGCGACGAGCAATTGAACTATCACCAACAATATCTCCATCTCATCGATAGCCTCGATAAAAGATCAGATGAGCAATTCCATGTGCTGACCCAATCGATGTTGACCGTTCAGGAAGCAGGATTTGAAGCTGAGCTGAATGCACATCAATTGCAGCTCGACAAGAAAAGACTGGAACTCAAAGCAGCAAGAGGGCTCATACTCATTTCTGTTCTTTCAGCCGGGTTCATCATCACAATCCTGGTTTTATTGATCCGTAAAAGAAAAATCCAGCACCAGGCAGCGAGACAATTAGGAGAATCCGAACTCAGGAATAAGGAAATGGAAGCGCGCATCATTCAACAAGAACTGGAATTGAAAAAACGAGACCTCACCAATGTCGTACTCCATAATACACAGGTCTATGATTCCAATCAAAAAATGATCGGGCGCCTGCATGAGATTTCCCAAAAGAATACTTCAGTGGAAGAGAAGATTCGTCCGCTCCTATTCGAACTTCAAAACCAAAACCAGATCAGCGAGCGTTCGATCGGCCTTCAATCTAATATCGAGTCCGTCAATGCCGAATTTTTTGAAAAGCTTCAACTCAAATTCCCTGAACTGACTAAAGTTGAGTCTGAGCTATGCGGTTACATCCGCATCAACCTTTCAAGCAAGGATATTTCCATCCTGAAGAATGTGGCTGCTGATTCCGTGAAGAAGAGTAAGAACAGACTGCGAAAGAAGCTGGGACTGGAAGTAGAGGAGGATCTTTACGAATTTATTGGGAGGATCTAGCAGAAAGAGACCATAGACCATGGTCCATTGTCTATTGTCTATGGTCCAGCTGTGAGTCTTCCTTGATATTGAAGGACTTCCAAATATGGAGATCCGTCGCCCACGGAAGAATTCTGCCTGTACCCCATTTGTCCCCCTCCAATTTTTGGCATCCGTGAAGTGCCATTTTACATTTGGGTCGTCACAAAACTTAAAACCATGTCAACTCTCCCAACTCTTTCGCGGGATTTCTTTATCCCGTTTAAACTGCCTGAGATCGTCACCTTCTTCATTCTCATTTTGGGGAGCAATTACAGTTTTTCACAACAGAAGGTCGGTGTCAATACGACTAGCCCTCAGGCAGGCCTCCATATTGTAAGTGATCATGGAATACTCGCTACCGGGGTCCATGGGCTTGGTACTGTCCAGGATACAGGAGCGGGAACACGACTAATGTGGATTCCATTCAAAGGAGCATTCCGCTTCGGTACATTATCTGATACAAACAGCGGCGTATTTGAAAACATTTGGGACCAGGACAGTATTGGCAACTGGTCATTTGCCGGAGGGCTTAATACTAAGGCACTAGGCGCCGGCGCTTTCTCATTTGGTAACCAAAATAGTGCATATGGCGAATCCTCCATTGCGCTCGGTGGAAAGTCAAACCTGTCACTTGGTACAGGATCGTTTACAACAGGATCAGGTAACACCGCATTCTCTTCCTATGAGACTGTCATCGGTTCGTTTGCCACATTATATTCTGCGAATGATCCAACCGGTTTTGATGGTAGCGACCGTGTATTTAGAATCGGGATTGGTACATCGAGTTTGCGCAAGGATGCATTGACCGTTTTCAAAAATGGAAAAGTAGGGATTGGCACTACCAGCCCTCTTGAGAAATTGCATGTTGTTGGAGGGGTAATGATCGATGGCGGCAGAATCCCATTTACCAATTCAGGACAATCTGTTTTTATTGGAAAGGATGCAGGTCTTAATGATAATCTCAGCAATAATAACAGTGTATTCATCGGTCATCATGCCGGCAAAAGCAATACATCAGGAAATGACAATATTGCTATTGGAGCATTTGCACTGGATGATGCGGCAGCAAGCCATTATAATATTGCTGTTGGGGAAGGTGTATTAAGCAGTCCTGGCCTGAATGGAAGTTTTAATATCGGTATTGGAAATTTCGCTGTCCAAAACAATACAATCGGTCAAGGCAATATTGCTTTAGGACAGAATTCACTGGGGCAGAACACCACAGGTGCTTTTAATATTTCAATAGGCAATTATTCTTCCGATGCGAGTGTGTCCGGAAATGACAATACGGTCATTGGAATCGAAGCACTTGGCCAGAATACCACAGGTAATTCAAATGTTTCAATAGGTAATTATTCTTCGGCTGAACTTTTATCCGGAAGTACGAATACGGCTATCGGTTATGAAGCACTTAAGAATGTGACAACGAAAGGTGCCAACGTAGCTATCGGTTACAGATCTCAGCTTAGTGCAACCGGTAAAGAAAATGTCGCCATCGGCCAGTCAGCCGGTAGAATTGCAGCAGGTGATGGAAACGTGTTTATTGGCCATGAGGCAGGTTTCAACGAAACCGGAAGCGGCAAACTTTATATCGATAACGGCGGTACTGCAACACCCCTTATCTATGGTAATTTCAGTACCAACAAAGTAATTATTAATGACAGCCTGACCAGCAAATACTTCCAAATGACTAATGGAGGAGGCCTGGATAAAGTACTGGTGAGCGATGAAAATGGAAAAGCAGAATGGAAAGACCCGTCAACATTTATAAGTAATGAATGGAACCTGAATGGAGAAAATCTTCATAACACCAATACAGAAAATGTTGGTATCGGGACGAATGATCCCCAGGAAAAACTGCACATTGCAGGTAACACAAGGGTCGATGGGACGCTGCAAATAACCTACTTCCAAATGGAAAATGAAGCAGGCGTGGATAAAGTACTGAAGAGCGATGAGAATGGTAATGGTATCTGGACAGACCCGGCAGCATTCATAAATCATGACTGGAGCCTGAATGGAGACCATCTTTATAATACCAACCCGGAAAATGTGGGCATCGGAACATCCGATCCGGCAAGAAAGCTCCACATTGTAGGGGACGTCCGGATTGATGGTGGAAAAATTGAAACTGTCAACAATGGCGGATCCATTTTTATCGGGAATAATGCAGGACAAAATGATGACCTGAACGATAACCGGAATATTTTTATCGGGGATGAGGCCGGGTATAGTAATACATCAGGCGACAAGAATAGTATCATCGGAACTGAAGCATTTAAATTCAATTCGACTGGTGTATCTAATGTTGCTATGGGAAATGAGGCCTTACGCGAAAACACAAGTGGTGATGACAACATTGCTTTGGGCAATTCTGCATTACCTAACAATACAACCGGGGATCGCAATATCAGCTTCGGCTCGCTATCGCTCATCAGCAATACGGTCGGTTCAGACAATATCGCCATTGGCTTCGAGGCAGGACAAACGGTAACAGGAAGCGGAAATACCATACTTGGATCTAAAGCTGGTAAATTTGCGAATGGAAGTGGAAATGTGTTTCTGGGTACTGAAGCCGGATATGATGAGTCAGGGAACAACAAATTATACGTTGATAATACCCCTACCGGAACTCCTCTTATCTACGGTGATTTTTCAACCAATCATCTTACCATCAATGATAGCCTCACCAGCAAATACTTCCAGATGACAAACGGGGCCGGGAGCAATAAAATCTTGCAAAGCAATGCAAACGGTCATGCTACGTGGGTGGATCCTTCTTCTGTATTCCTGGATGATTGGTCAGCATCAGGAAATAATATTTATAATAATAATACAAGCAATGTAGGTATCGGTACTTCCGCCCCGTCCGATAAACTTCATCTCTTGGGTCATTTGAAGATCGAAACAGGACGAATTAACTTTTCGAATGCAACTTCGGGTACTTATGTAGGTGAAGAAGCTGGCCTAAATGATCTAACTTCTGGTGTTCGCGTTAATACATTTATAGGCTGGCGGGCCGGAAAGTTGAACTCAACTGGTGGAGAAAATACGGTGTTAGGAGGGAGTGCGTTTACCTCTAATACCACCGGCTCTCAGAATGTAGCCATTGGAAATGGAGCTTTAGATAGCAATGTCAGCGGTCATTATAATATTGGGTTAGGTTATTCTGCTTTGCAATCGAATCTGACAGGACTTACGAATATTGCCATCGGTTATTTTGCGTTGAATAATACAATAGGAAATTACAATATAGGGATCGGAGATAGTGCAGGAAATAATAACTCAACAGGAAGTAATAACATATTCCTTGGGACTAAAGCAGGGTATTTTGAAACCGGAAGTAATAAGCTTTATATCGATAATACAAATACATCGACACCTCTTATCTATGGAGATTTCTTTCAAAACAAGATCACCATCAATGATAGCCTTCAAACCAAATATTTCAAAATGACAAATGGTGCAGCCAACAAGCGAGCGCTGCAGAGTGATGCAAATGGCAAAGGCTCGTGGGTGAAGCCACATCTTTTATTTGAAGATACGATCAACGTAAATATCTTTCTCGGTAGCGGGGTAGGTGGTGTCGTGACATCAGCCACGGATAATACGATCATCGGTTCATATGCAGGAGAGGATCTTCAATCAGGTTATGAAAATACAGGATTTGGAAAATGGTCTTTGCAAAATATCACATCAGCCACGTTGAATACTGCTATCGGCCATAATACATTAAGTGCAAATGTGAGCGGTAGCGGTAATACCGCACTAGGTTGGAGCGCACTGGCAGGTGCAACAGGTGCATCGAATGTGGCGATGGGAGTAGCTGCCGGAGGTGAAAATACCAGTGGCTCGGAAAATGTTTTTATCGGTACAGAATCAGGATTGAATAATTCCGGTTCGCGAAATGTATTTCTTGGACACAATTCCGGGGAAAACGAATCCGGCAGTGATAAATTGATCATCGATAATTCTAATACGACAACACCATTGATCAAAGGTGATTTTTCAACCAATGAAGTTACCATCAATGATAGTCTCACTGTTGGTAAAGAATTGGGAGTGGCAACTTCTACACCTAAATCCACTTTTGAGGTCAATGGCTCCCTTGCAGCAAAATTCAAAACACCTTTAGTGGCAGGCACTACAAATCCTGATGATACAGGTATGGTCTGGCGTTACAATACCGGGACCGGAACCATCACATTACCCGGTGCAGGCACGTGTGCAAACAGAATCTATGTCATCATCAATCAAACAGGCAGTACAAGAACGATATCAACGTATCGTGATCTTGTGACAAATAATCAAACGACACTAGGCAGCAGCCAGGCATTGTGGCTGATGAGTGATGGGTCAGAGTGGTGGCAGATTAAATAGACCATGGACGATGGACGATGGACCATGGCTCACTAGACTTGTGGACCATGGCTCACTAGACTTGAGGACGATGGCTGACAAGACTTTGAGGATCGTGGATAATGGACAATGGCTCATAACCAAATAAATAAATAGTCAATAAACAATTGGCAAAAGTCAAAAATAATTAGCGGCAATTAGCGGCAATAGCGGCAAAAAAGCATATGACTAAATCAAAACCCACATAAATCCATTATAATTTAAAACTATGGTCCATGGTCTATGGTCCATGGTCCAAATGACCCTTTGTGATTCATTCAGGTGAGTTTAGGATCTGCGCAGGAGTAATAAACCTGCGGACAAAAAGTGAGGTTCTGAATGGCTTTCAGTAAAAACCGTTGGGAGACTGTGACAACTGAAAGTAGCTAAGACCCGCTTTGGATCCTGGGCTCACTTTTTTTTTACCCCATCAGAATTTCTGCGAAATTTCTCACCTACTTCGACACGCGCAACCTCTACTCATCCAGCTCAGCACGACACCTGTTTGTTTCTACACTAATCACACCTGCTGTGTGCGTTTGTTTCAAAAACCCCGGGGCATAAGAATTTTCATCTCTTTCCCCGGGGTTTCCGGAATAAAAGTTTCTCGCAGAGAAACACGATTGAAGGAAAACAGGGGTGAGAATTACTCTTTGAGAAATTCGATGGGGTCAAAAGAGAAAGGCTAGGCGAAGGAAATCCAAAAATGCCGTAGGTATGACCGATATTGTAGCGCAGGGTTTTAACCCTGCATAAAAGCATCAAAATTTCTCCCCTCAATAGTGCCGTAGGCACGACCGAATTACATTGTCATATCTGAAGCTGTGAGATAATGAAAGGACAATCATTTTTTGACCTATTAAAAGTTTATCCGAATTGTTATATTTAAGGAATAGTTGATCAGTTTTATTTTTTGGTTTTTGATTTAGGAACCTTAACATTTTTCGAAGTCTTTTTTATTGCAGTAATTATAGGTTATGACTCTCTGGTCAATTGTTTCTTGAAATATTTTTCATTGAGAACAACACATTTTTATGAGACCCAATTTATCCCCTGCCACATTCACACAGCAAAGTGAAGTCACCACCATCATTTCAGAGCTGAGAAAAGACGCCGCCAAAAAGGAAGACGGAAAATACAAGGTCAGCGATGTAGAAGACCAGCATGGCAACCAATACATCAATCTGGTACAGGAAGGTGGCGCTGTTCTGGGTATTGCCCTTGTAGGCTTTACGTATGTGCTGGAGCAAATGGGTGTTCGCTTCTGGCGACTGGCTGGAACGAGTGCGGGTGCTATCAATACAATCCTGCTGGCCGCGATCAATGAAAAGCATGAAGCAAAAAGTGAGGAAATCCTTCGTGAGCTGGGATCAAAACCGCTGATCGATTTCGTCGACGGGCACCGGATCGTGCGTTATATTTTGTCGAAAATGATGAAAAATTCAGGATACATCACCAATACGATGTTTTTTATCGGCGGGATATTGGCGCTCCTGATGATTTCACTGATCATCAATACTTTTCACCACAGCGATGCTTTATCGTGGTTTGTCCTGGTCCTTTTCATTTTCACTCTCGTGCTGACCGGATACTTGGCTTATCTCTTCCGGTTATTCAGAAAAAGTGAATGGGGCCTCAATGGTGGATCTGAATTTCAGAATTGGCTGATCGATATCCTCAATCGACACGATGCAGGAACACTTGACGGGCTTAAGAAAAAATCAGAAATCACAGGCACTGGTTTTCTGAAGCTGACGGGCAATGACCTTCAATTGCGCAAAGGCGCTGATTCAAAAGTTGATTCGATGAAAAGCGATGTGACAATGATCGCCTGTGATATTACATCAGGGATGAAGGTTGAGCTGCCCGGCATGGCAAAGCTTTATCAACCGAACAGCAGACATATACATCCTGCTGAGTTTGTGCGAGCCAGCATGAGTATTCCTGTTTTTTTCAGGCCTAAATTTTTTGACGACATCAATATTGAAGATCCGGATGTCATCGCCCAATGGAAGACCATCAATAACCACCCGATCAATCCGAAAGCTTATTTTATCGACGGAGGTGTTATTTCCAATTTTCCAATCAGTGTCATGCATCAGCCGAGTATTGAAAAGCCCCGGCTTCCCGTCATTGGGGTTAAACTGATGGACATGAAGCCCGATGCTCCGGAGTTCATGAAATCCTTTATGTCCTACATCTACCAGGTGTTTAATACTGTTCGCTTTAATTACGACAAGGATTTCCTGATGAAGAATAATTTTTATAAAAAATATATCATTGAGATCGATGTGACCGGTTTCAACTGGCTCAATTTCAGCATGCCGGTCGAAGATCAATACCGTCTCTTTATGCAGGGCGTGTTGAGAGCAGATCGGTTTCTCCGAGATTTTGACTGGGCTGAGTATAAAAGAGAACGGGAGGAACTTTACCATTCATTATCACACAACCCCCGTCCTACGGAACCGGTACAAAACCAGGCAGCAGAATGAAAGCACTACTTATCCTCCTTGGGATCGTCACGATCACCACCTTCCTTCTCATGCGCCGCAATGCCATGGATTTTTATTCGAATGGCAAAAGCTTTACCATCTTCGATCTCGAATGCCCGGAAAGCAAGGCTGATGTGACAGCTTTGATTGACGGATTGGATATCAAAGCTAAGACTGCAGTGTTAGATAACCTCGATACTGATTATCTCTTCATGGTGGGTATTTTTCCGCTGATCATGTTATTAAACCTGATCGCATTGCGCAATCTGAATTATATCAATGCCATGAGGAATGACATCATGCTCGATCCTGCCTATCGGGGGTGGAGGATCCTGCTCATCATTTTTATCGCCAGTCAATTGATAGCATGGGGACTTGACTTGACAGAAAATGTAGTGATCGAAAAATGGATCACAACAGGTATTGTCAACACTGACACGGCTATGTTCACACTCCGAACCATCATCAAATTTATTTTGTCAGTCGGTGGCTTCCTGGTGGGACTGAGCAGTTGGCTGTTAACCAACCGGATCATCCGGAAGACTTTGCATGAGAAGGATTCTTATATGGGGCTCAGTCCGTTGTAAATAAGGTTTGCCTAAAGAAATGCAAACAGTACCATCATTGCAATCGTAAAACCGATCGCAGACAGAGTCAATAGCAATATTTTCATTACCCCCTTTTGCTTCCTGAATAAAAACCTCGTGATCAGGAATTGAATAGGGTAGAGTGCAGCCATGTAAAAACAGAAGACAATCCAGTTACCCGGATCAGCCATCCAACGGAAATCATAGAAGCCTTCATCTACGTAAAATAAGATCATGACTATCAGAAGAGTCATGAAAAGGGGTGCCAGCATATCATCCTTGGCTGAGATAGCTGGTGTTGCGGTTGTTGTCATTCGTCAGCGTTTAATAAAGTCAGGAACGCAAAAGGTCACTATATTATTTTTTATTTCATATCCTTCTTACCAATGGGTGAAAGTAATAAAACCGGATGTGATAGGATTTGCCAAAGCCAAGATTGACCGATGGTTCTAATTGAATGTACATTTGTAGCTCCATGGCTACTGACTATAAGAAATTCATCGAAGACATCTACAATGAAGTGCAACCATTACGGGATGACGGGCAAGTCGCTGTATATATACCGGAATTATCAGTAGTAGATCCTTCAAAATTTGGCATTCACCTGCAGACGATTGAAGGGCAACAGGCTGGCGTAGGAGATCACGAAGAAAAGTTCTCTGTTCAAAGCATAGCCAAAGTCTTATCGCTGACCCTGGCTTTTCAGCAGAAAGGAGAAGAGTTATGGTCAAGAGTCGGCGTCGAACCCTCCGGCAACCCGTTCAATTCACTCTGGCAACTTGAGTACGAAAAAGGTAAACCGCGAAACCCGCTCATCAATTCAGGTGCTATTGTCATCTGCGATATCCTTTGCAGCCTGTACAAAAATCCTGCGGACACCTTATTGAATTTTATCAAAGAAACTTCCGGTATACAATCCCTTCAATACAATAAACAGGTTGCACTTTCTGAACGTAGTCTTGGATTTCGGAATACGGCATTGATCAATCTCATGAAAGCAAGCGGAAACATTCACAATAGCATTGATGATGTGCTCGATCTGTATTACCATCAATGTTCAATCGAAATGACTTGTGCCGAGATGACATCCGCATTTTTATTTTTGGCCCATCAGGGAAAGAATGCTTTCACCGGTGAACAG
>JANMVA010000402.1:0-1501 GCA_031392195.1 Saprospiraceae bacterium
TATCAATTAACGAAGGTATCTGCACATCACCAGGATCGAATGAATCAGCGAGCCTGACTGCAAATTCTTTTGTGCCTCCACCACCTGGTAGCAATCCAACACCTGCTTCAACTAAACCAACATATGATTCAGCAGCAGCCATGACGCTATCGCAATGCATGGATATTTCACATCCTCCACCAAAAACATATCCTTGTGTTGAAGAGACAACAGGAATAGCTGAATACCGGCACCGCATGGATGTCTGCTGGAAATAATGAATAGCCTGGTCAAGCTCGTCCCATTCATCCTGGAAAGCCATCATCCCAATCAACATAAGGTTAGCACCTACTGAAAAATAGTGGCCTGGTTGCCAATGACGAGTCCTTTCCATGAATCATTTTCAGCAATCTGAATAGATTCATTGATACCGCGCAGGATCCCTTCGCCAATGACATTCGCCTTGCTTTTAAATTCAAGACAAAGCACACCATCTCCGATATCATGTAGAATCACTTCATCATTTTTATACACTGGGCTTTTTGCGCGCAAAGCCTGTAAATTAATTTTCGACTCAGCACCTGGTAATGGAATGTAAGTTTCGGATGGAGGATTGTAAACAAATGGTTTTCCATCTACATACTTATAAAAGGAATTATGTCCTTTTTCTAACATGTTCATGACCCAGTCACTGATCTGGAGTCCTTCTGCTTTAGCATCATCAACACCTTTCCTGATACCAACGATATCCCAATATTCAAATGGACCATACGACCACGCGAATCCTGCTTTTAAAGCATCATCTATGCTATTAATGTGTTCAGCGATCTCAGGGATCCGGTGACTGACATAGGAGAACAAACCCAGCAGATGTTTTCTGACCAGCGTACCGCCATCATCTTTTGCATCGTAAATCGCTTTAATTCTCTTCTCCGGATCTTCTAATTGTTTGATCAATGACAAAGAACCGAGATCAGCACGTGGATCTTTACCGTAGGTCAGATTTTTCAGATTGAGCGATAAAAATTCTGTTTTGCCCTTTGCATCTTTTCCTTCACCTTTTTTATAAAATCCTTGTCCCGTTTTATTTCCCAAAAATTTATTGTCCAGAAGAAATTGCATGTAAGAAGGCACATTAAATGCACCGGCCTGTTCGTCATTCGGGCAGTTTTGCTGAATGCCCTGCATGACCTTCACACCTGTATCATGACCCACCAGATCTGCAAGTCGGAAAGTTCCTGTATTGGGGCGGCCGATTGCAGGTCCTGTTAATTTGTCAACTACACTGATCGGCAGATTTAATTCTTCTGTCAACTGGAAAATGCGAGCCATGCTATATACACCGACACGGTTAGCGATGAACGCAGGCGTGTCTTTGCAAAGAACTGTTTGCTTACCGAGAATGCGATCACCAAAACTCATCATAAAACTCACCAGCGATGGATCCGTATCCGTATTCGGTATGATCTCGAGTAACCGCAGATACCTTGGCGGATTAAAAAAGTGAGTTCCCAAAAAATGC
>JANMVA010000409.1:0-2239 GCA_031392195.1 Saprospiraceae bacterium
TGCCATCCTGCCATAGTAGTTGATCAGATGTTGCAGGTGCAAGTAAGAGGATTGACTCGCCGGGACAAAGGATGGTGTCAGGGCCAAGATCTATTAGTGTTGGAGGTGATTGGTAACTTACCAGCATCGTATCACTATTAACACCGCACCGGTTCTCATGAGTGAGGACATATTCTCCCGCAGAAATCACGGTATATGCTGGTGTCGTCGATGCATCTTGCCACATGGTTGAAGTTTGGGGATCAGCGTTTGATATCAGCGTTAAGGTATTGCCTTCACATAGAATTGTGTCCTGGCCAAGGGATGGTTGAGGAGCAACTCCATTTAATTCAACCTGAATAGAATCTTTATCTGCACCACATGAATTTATAACCTCCACATAATAGGTCCCTGAAATCATTACCAAGTATGTAGATGAAGTCGATCCATCCTGCCACTCATAACTAACACCGGATATATTTGACTCAAGTAAAATTGTTTGACCTGCACAAGCGAGTGTATCTGGTCCCAGATTCACATCAGGACCGGCAGTACTGGAAAATACAGTCAGCGCATCCTCAATGATCCCACATTCATTTGAAATCGTCAACGAAATTATCTCGGGTTGATCTGCTACATATATGGAGTCCACACTTCCATCCTGCCATAAATAATCAACTCCGGAAACATCGGGGTTGATAATATATGTTTCACCCGGACATAATGGTATGTCTGGCCCAAGATCAAGATCTGGTATTGGAGGTAATAAATTCAATTGAAACGTATCTGAAGCACTACCACATGCATTTGATATTGTAGCATAATATTCTCCGGGCTGATCGATCAGTAGATTTGGATTTGTAGTGCCATCATTCCAAAGAATATCAGCATTTACATTCGCAACAGAAAGAGTGATTGATTCGCCTGCACAAAGAGATGTGTCGGACCCCAAATCAAGTGTTGGAGCCGGTTCAAGCAATGAAACAAAAAGAGAATCAATTGAAACACCACAATCATTTGCTACTGAAATGCTGACAAACCCGGAATCAGAAGCTGTAAATGATGGTGTTACAGAACCATCGGACCATATCCATGTATCCACATCCTGAAACAAAGGTTGAATATTTATGGACGTACCAGGACACAATGATGTATCATTTCCTAATGCAACTTGTGGGAAAGCATCACCTGCCAATACTATTGTCGTATCAACATCTGATCCACATGCGTTAGTTACTGTCAAAATATACGTACCGGCAGCCGATACCAGGAGTGTTGGATCTGATGTTCCATTATTCCATGCATAAGTAACACCAGTAATGCCGGGGTCAAGTAGTGTTGTGCTTCCTTCGCAAAGCACTAGTTGAGCAGGTAGTATCAGAACAGGTGGATTATCGCCAATGATGACATTAATTGTATCGGAAAATGAGAAGCACATATTTGAGACGGTTACATGGTAAGTGCCTGAAGAGTTGACAACAAGACTATCTGCTGTACTTCCATCCTGCCAGTTGTATTGAGCGATTTGATTGCCTGCATCCAGCACTGCTTGTTCTCCGGGACACAAATTCAAATCAGGTCCCAGATCAGATGCAATAATACCAGGTGCAAAACCAATCACAACTGTATCGCGATCAAAGCCACATAGATTCATGATTGTCAACGAATACACACCCGCAGTGGTGACTTCAAATGTTGACATGGAAGATCCATTTTGCCAAACATAATTACCCGCGTTTGAACCACCATCCAAAAGAACGGTATCACCGGGACACAATTGAAGATCTGCACCTAAATTGATAACAGGTGGATCGACGACCTCCACTGCGATCTGATCGGTTTCTTCGCCACATGCATTAGTAACAGTAAGACTGTACACCCCCGAATTTTCAATCGTATAAAACGGACTATCATCGCCGTCCTGCCAAAAGAAGCTGCCCATGTCAGGATCCAGAATAATATCAATCGTCGCATCATCACATATGGTCATCGAATCAGGACCGATCGAGAAAAACGGGATTTCTATCTCCGTTACTTCTATTTCATCCGATTGAGATCCGCACATATTCGTGATCGTCAAAGAATAAGTGCCTTCTTCATCGATATCATAATTTACATTGTCTGAACCATCCTGCCATTCATATTCACTCAGGGGTTCATTAAAGTTGTAATTCAATTCATCTCCGGGGCAAAGGAAAGTATCAGGTCCCAATGAAAACGGGGCCGGTGGTCCTATTGCTTCAATCTGGATCGTGTCAGA
>JANMVA010000051.1:0-2914 GCA_031392195.1 Saprospiraceae bacterium
GGTTCCGTCAGGAGAATACCAGGGAAGCAAATGATTACAATACTTTTTCAGAAATCCTGGAACAAAAAGGCGGATTCGTTTCAGCTCATTGGGATGGAACTACAGAGACAGAATTGAAGATTAAAGAAATGACAAAAGCAACTATCAGGTGCATTCCTTTGGAAAGAGAAGATGAAGAAGGCAAGTGTATTCTGACTGGCAACAAATCCGCCGGACGCGTTTTATTTGCAAAAGCTTATTAATTCACCATACAAAACCTAAACAGTCATGTCCTACGAAGTCGAAGGAAAACTTCATAAAAAATTTGATAAAGAGGCAAAATCAGGCACCTTCCAGACAAGGGAATTTGTCATCATTGTCGAGAGCCAGTATCCTCAACACATCAAGTTCCAATTGGTCCAGGATCGATGCGAGATCATTGACAACATCAGTGAAGGCTCTGATGTAAAGGTCTATTTTGATCTGCGCGGCCGTGAATGGCAAGGCAAATATTTCACGAATCTTCAGGCCTGGAGAGTGGAAGCAGCAAGCGGAGACACAAAATCCAAATCTGCTACGGGCGATTTCCCGTCAAGTGTACCGTCTGGTAATGATGAGGGATCATCTTACGATGATCTTCCATTCTAGATTTGAAGCACAACAATTACTCCATCATGTAGAGACACAATCCCGATCCCGATAGCTATCGGGATCGGATTGCGTCTCTACTAATAGGGGCAGATTAAGTTGCCTTTTTGGATTTTATAGAATATTTAAAGGGATCATTCCCTTTAAATCTAAACTTTTCATCCCTCCATCATCGTTTGTAGTATTATCTAATCCAATCTCTCAGACGCCAATTGTTTATACCATTTCAATACTGCAGATCAAAGCTCTTCCTCATGCTGGGGATAGCATTTTTCTTTTTTCAACCATCCCTTGATGCTCAGAAGATCATCGGAATCGGCACCCGGTACAATGATACATTCAGGCAATGGTTGATCACCACCGCTGATGACGAATTGAAAGGAGAACTGCTCATGCGTTGGGAATTTCGCGACGACTGGACCGAATGGGATTTGCAAATAGGTGATTTGACGGCGACGATTGAACAAAAATGGAAAGACGATCCCAATCTTTGGGAAATACGTTGTGAAGGGGTGGTCGTAAATGCAAAAACTGTTTGGCCGGGTGAATTCAATCGATGGAAACTGAACGATGGTCAACATCAATTCAATTGGGGTACTGAGTTTTTCAATCAGCGTGATCATTGGCAATCGAATAATGGCGGTAAGGAATCAATGGAGATTTATACCTATTGGGAAGGAGATCCAAGAGAGTGGGTTGTGGATGATAACCTTCCTGTTGATGTCAGTGCGGCCATGAAAATTGCGATGGTTTTTCTGGCATTGCATTACAGCACGCCCCGGATCTGATCCCTTTAATAACCTGTTAATAGCGAACTTTCCTCACCCTGAATTCATTGCGATAGCGTTGAATATGTGGTGGAAATGACCTCGGAATAAATACGAAATTGGTCACCTTTTCGTTTTTATAGTCGACTCTACCCCGGATCTATTGCACAGATATTTACTTGCTTCAAATAATCCTTTTATGAAAAGACCATTTTTTCTCAGCATTGTATTCGCAGTTGTAGCCGTTTCCTATTTAAATGGACAGGGAATCGAATTGCCCCGTCTGAGCCCAAAGGCTTCCGTTGGTTACACGATTGGATTTACAGATGTAAAGCTTACATACGGAGCTCCCGCAGTCAAAGGCAGGACCATTTGGGGTGGATTAGTACCATATGATAAAGTATGGCGTGGCGGTGCAAATGAAGCCACGACAATTGAATTTACTACAGATGTCAATGTCGAAGGTCAAAATCTGAAAGCCGGCAAGTACGGATTATTTTTTATTCCGGACAGCACTGAATGGACAGTCATATTCAATAAAAAATCTGATCAATGGGGTGCTATGGGCTATGAAGCATCTGATGATGTCCTCCGCATCAATGTCACACCGAAAATGAATGAAGGAATGCAGGAAAGACTTACTTATACCATCCATGATATGAAAATGGATATGGGTTATGTGAAACTTTCATGGGAAAAAATGAGACTATACATCCGCTTCAAAGTGGATATGATGGAAAAATCGCTTGCCAACCTGATGGAAGCATTGGAGGAATCCCCTGAAGAAAAGAAATGGGTTGTCTATGCGGAAGGTGCTCAATTCCTAATGGATGCCGAAGGCGATGCTGACATGGCCCTCGATTGGGCCAGAAAATCAACGGAAAGATTTAGCCATAGCTGGAATTGGTATATCCGCGCAAAAGCTGAAGCCAGGAAAGGAGATATGACTGCTGCCGTTGCAAGTGGCACGAAAGCTGCTGAAATGGGACTCGCTGATGCCAATGATAATTACTACGAAGACAACAAGAAGGAAATTAATTCCGCTATCCAGGGTTGGGCTTCAAAAATGAATTAAGGAATCAATAATTGATTTGTGAAGAAAAGGGATTAAAATTTTAATCCCTTTTTTTATTCATTCGGATTTGCATTTCCATTCGCATCTCCTTTTTTGATTGCTATCCAATTTGGCTGACGTACCCCATCAAGAATATCCTGTAGCAGAATGGTAGTGCTTGTGATAATCGGCGGATGCTGTGCAGGAGGCCCAAAATCGGTATCCGCAGGATATACAAGCCACGTAATTCCATCATCAAAATTAGGCACCTTGCCTAATATGATTTTAAGCAGCCCTACCAGGTCAAGAGAGGAAATCGTATTCGAATGATTTGGATCTGAAGCTAATCTTGAAAGCGGATTACTCATTTGCTCAATGAATAAAAGATGCTTCTGAATTTTTACCAGGTCAAGAACGCTTACTCCATTAAGAGGTGCCCCATTCTTTTCAACCTTCATCACCCATC
>JANMVA010000618.1:0-6010 GCA_031392195.1 Saprospiraceae bacterium
AACTCTGATTTCTATGACAAAGAAGGCGAAGGCGGAGGCTAAGGCTAAGGAAAAACAAGTTCCCCCTTTGAAGGGGGTCAGGGGGTTGAGCGAGACTTCGAGCGCTGATTCTGTGGAAAAAGGGAAGGCTGAAGGGGAAGACTGAGGAATACTTATGGGGATTAGCCGTGCTCATACACTTTCCGGATACGTGGGTTCAGGTTGGTCATGATCTCATAAGGGATGGTGCCACAAGCTTTTGCGAGGATCTCGATAGAGTGATCTTTATCAAAAATGGTGACTTCATCACCGATATGGGCATCCGGGATGTCGGTAATATCGATCATGGTCATATCCATGCATACCCGCCCTATAATGGTTGCCGGCTTGCCATGGACCAGGAATGTGCTTCCTACATTGCCGGCCACTCTGGGTAGTCCATCTGCGTAGCCTAGGTTGACTGTGGCAATTTTCCTGGTCTTATCTGTGATAAAGCTCCGGCCGTAGCTGACTGATTCCCCGGCCTCAATAGTTTGCGTGTGAAGGATACGTGCTTTGAGACTGTGGACAGGCATCAGTTGGGGATGATCGGGCAGACCAACGCCATATAGTCCGATACCTAATCTCACTGCTTCAAACTGATATTGCGGGAAACGAAGAATTCCTGTTGTACTGAGAATATGGCGGACCGGTTGATATCCTATTCCATCCGTCAATAACCTGTACATTTCATTATACCTGCGAACCTGTTCATGCGTGAAGTCATCAAATCCAGGCGAATCACTGGCTGACAAATGGCTGAAAACAGATCCGATTTTTATCCATGGCTGATCATTGATGATCCGGATGAGTGATGGAATATCATCCAGGTTGAATCCTAGGCGGTGGGTGCCACTATCCAGCTTGATATGTATGACAGCTTTGTCCTGGCTAAATTGACATTGGATCAAAAGCTTTCGCAAGATCGCTTCGTTATAAATTTCCGGTTCGAGGTTGTGCTGCAGGATTAAATCCATTCCTTCCGGATCCGGATTGAGCACGATCACCGGAATTGAAATTCCTGCTTCTCTTAATTCAATCCCTTCATCGATCACTGCGACCGCCAGCATATCGACATGCTGCCAGGAAAGAAAGCGACATACCTCCAGGCTTCCTGCACCGTATGCATTTGCTTTTACTACAGCAATTTTCTTCACGCCCGGTTGCAACATCTTATAGAAATAGCGAAGATTGTGATCAAGAGCCTGGAAGTCAACATGCAGTACTGCACTATGCGATCTCAATCTCAGCTTTCGTGCAATCCGTTCAAAGCCAAACCGACGCGCACCTTTCAATAAAATAACTTCATTCTGAAAATCGCTCAATCCTCCTTTGCGGAACAGATCATCAACGTCCGAATAAGATCGTTTGATGATGCTATCAGGTACGAGGTTGATGAGTTGATTTACTTCAGTACCTACGCAAATCAGCTTATCAATACCTGCGCCTGAAATCATTTTAGCGAGGTCTTTGTAAATGTCAGGACGACCATGCGCATGATCAGAAAGGATCAATGTTTTCTTTTGTGTCCGACCTGCAATATCCAGGCTCTCCAATGCAAACTGAAGTGAATCGAGATCAAGGCTATAACTGTCATTGATCAGCACACATCCCTGGATGCCATCTTCTGCTTTGAGCCGCATGTCGATTGGCTGAAGCTCCCTGAAATAAGAAAGATATTTTTCGGGATCAAGTCCTAATGAAACAAGCCCGGTAATACAGGCCAGACTATTTGAAACTGGTACCTGACCTGCAAATGGTAGTGAATAAGAATATGTTTTATGATCAAATGAAAACTCAATATCGCTTTCGTTATCCTGAGCGACAACTCTCGCATTGATCATGCCTTCATTTCGCATGCTCCAGGTAAAACAATATTTATCCGGAAATTCTGACCGGATCGTCTGCGACACAAATGTTTCATCCTGTGGAAATACGATGGAGGCTGCTTCATTGCTCATGATGAGCTTTTCCTTCAGTTTAATGTCAGCCTGTCCATTAAAACCTTCATCATGAGCATCACCGAGATGGGTGAACAGAACTATGTCCGGTTTAATGATCTTCTCAAGTCGCTGCATCTCACCGGGGTTTGATATACCTGCTTCGATAATGGCGTAGTCACTGTCATGTGGAATATTTAAAACAGAAAGCGGAACACCGACCTGGCTGTTATAACTGCCGGGGCTTCTGTATACATTGTGATGATGCACCATCAGCATGTACAGCCATTCCTTCACCCAGGTTTTTCCATTGCTGCCGATGATAGCAATCACTTTGCCCTGGTACATCTGACGATGATGTGCTGCAAGCAGATGAAACGCATCCAGGACATTGGGCACGCATATATAGTTCGCTTCGGGAAATGTTGCGACATCAATATCTCGGTGGATCAGAAAGTTGCGGACACCCTGATCCCACGCCTCTTTGATATACCGGTGGCCATCGGTGCGCGCACCCTGCAATGCAATAAAAAGAGCATCAGGCTGCCATGCAGCTTTACGGCTATCAATGCAAATATTGCGGATGGTGGACGATGGAAAATCTAAACGGTGCGAGCCAGCAGGAAAAAGTAATGCAATCGTTTCAGCAGAATACACGCGTGAATATAGGTATTGGTTGTTAGTTTTTAGAAACTGGACAAGGCTAAAGTTATAGGGTTAAAGGAAAACTTTTCTAAATGTATTAATCGGAAGAATCGATCAACTTTAAACTTATGACTATTCCAACAACTAAAACCAAATAACCAGTCTACTTTCCTTCAATCAACAACCGATTACTCTTTTTTATGTCTTTTGTACACAGGCACTGTAGAGCATGGCTCACCAAACATCAATGACTTGACGACGGGGACGAGTTTAGCGGTGAGAGCTGTATAAATTTCAGGACCGATTTCCATCCCGTCACTACAACCTTTGATGACGACCATCTGATCCTGATATGGAAGTACATCCATCTTCTCTACATACGTCAATAATTGCCTGCTCAACCATGCAGCAGGTGTACCCAAAAAGATTTCAGCAGCAAATGAAGATGCATTGGAAGCTATGAGCATGTAAGCCCAATTCGGAATGATGGCATCTGCCGAACAAAAAACACAAAGGACTTTGTCTTTGTATTGTGTCCAGTCATGGCTTTTCATCATCTCTCTAAATTCCTGTTCTTTGAGGATAAGGCCTTTGAATAAAAAATCCTTGAGGTCGATTGAATCGGGATGAACAGTTGTGACCCACTCTTCAGGCTTCAAAGTGATCAGGCCACTGTTCGCAACACGATTGACAAGTGTTTCACTCATGGTTTATTCAGATTCATCGTTTAACTCAGGGATGTGACTTTCTCCATTTTGCGGAAGCTCAAATGAAACAACTTCTTCCAGAGGTGATGGTTCGCCGATTTCCTCTGATGCCATTTGAAATTCCTTTAGTTGGGGCATGTCTTCCATGGATTTAAGGCCGAAATAATCCATGAACTTGCCACTGGTAGTGTACAGAAGTGGTTTGCCAGGTCCTGTGGACCGTCCTGCAATTTCGATCAGTTCTTTCTCAAGCAATTTGTCAATGGCATAGTCAGCATTGACGCCGCGGATCTGTTCGATCTCTGCTCTGGAAACTGGTTGACGGTAAGCTACTATTGCAAGGGTCTCAAGGGCGACCATTGACAGGCGGCGTTTTGTCAGTTGCTTCAGGTAGTGACCGGCAATGTGATGATATGCGCCTTTGGTGGCAAACTGAAAGCCTTCGGCTACTTCTACGATCTCGATTGCAAAGTTGTCGTCCCAATACTTTTCCAGGAGGCGTTGGAGCGCGGCTTCCAGGTCATCGGGATCGATCTTTACCTGGAGGGCATTTTCCAGGTTGTATCTGATTTCCTCCCTTTTGACCGGTTGTTGGGCTACAAAAATGAGGCTTTCTATATGTGTGTCCAGCTTGTTTTCCATGGGGGCGGCAAAATTAGTTATAAAAAATTCATTACCAGGAAAACAACAATGGAAATCGCTGCAACAAAGGCGACTCCCAGTAACAGGCTTTGTTTGAGTTGAGATTTAAGCATTTTCCGTCTTCCCCGGTTGCGGGGTGTATCTGTTTTCTGATCGATGGTAAACGAATATGAAAAGGCACCCTCATTTTCCTCGATGGCTATATCACAAAGCTCTTCATCGATAAAGAAGGTATAATTTTTACTGCTCTGCACTCCGAAATCGATCACTACGATGCGCGTATTGCAATAAACCATGAGGTGCCCTGTCTTATCGCCATGATACAGGCCAACTTTATGGCTGAAACCATCATCATCGACATATGTCCATGTAAGCTGTCCCACGTAAATCTTAAGCTATAGATCTAAAAATTGACAATGGAATGAAAGTCAGCCTTTAAACGCATAAAAGGTGCTTACCAATATAGGGATATCAGTTCAAACCAGCACAAAAACCTGAGTCAGTATCGCGGCCACAAACAAAATAAAATGAATGGACTCAGCGATCGCGGGGTGCTTGACCAGTCGGAGCAGAACAGCCAGGAAAAGCGAGAACGGGATCAACAGGATCATCAGGAACTGAACAGAAAGCGTGGAGCAGAAAAACGCCATTGGGATGCCAAAGAAGACCAAGGCATAAAGGGTATCGATCTTTTTCTGCGCGTGTATATTCTTCCTGGCAATGATCTGGGTATAACCGAGGATACTGAACAGGAGTAGTAAACCAAAGACAGAAATGGTGATCAGGTCCGAGACACCATGTCCAGGTCCAAAAGAGGGGATCCCAAAGTCTTTAAATACATTGAAGATAGCGGGAGTAGGTTCCTCCGTGATGATAACCCTGAGCAGCCACCCGATCAGAAAAGGACTAAAAAAACCGGTCAAAAACTGGAATATATCCTTGATTTTCAATGTTTTTAGAATACTCATGGCAATCAGGCCGAAGAGGATCAGGATAAAGTAAGGGGTGTATAAAAGAGCAGAGACGGCCAGCCACCAACCGGCGATAAAACGTGTCTCCTCCTGCCTTTCCTTTTTCAATATGTCAAATACGTATACCAGGGCGATCATCAGGGTTGTGTTGGCCAGCATGACAGAGGAAACGCCAATAAAAGCAGGATGCATAGCTGTAAGCAGAATGTAGCTGAGGCCTGGAAAAAGGTTTATCTCACCTATCATGCTTTGCCTGATAAAAAGACGGTTGATAATGGCAGCCTGGATAAAGATGAGGAAGGTGGAAAAAATGTATTCAGCCATGCCCCATTGATGGGTTGCGGCTACGAAGTCTGAGGCCCAGGTCCCGAAGATCTCGCCGGGTATCCTGGCACCTGCAAAGAAGATAGTGACACTCCTGATGACAAATGCATACGGTAAAAGCAGCAGGCTATTGAAAAGATGATTCTTTTTAAAGAATTCAAGCACGGTATCAGGTTGATAGGAGGGGTAAATTTATAGTTTTCTGACTTCTAAACTCCATGATAGAGCATATGCCGATCAGTGTATGATCTTTAGGCTCTCTTATCTTTGAGTTGATGTCATCGGTTGCCAATCGTTTCCTCTACCTGTTGCGCAAGCAGGTTTTTTCCTTTACGGGGCTCATGGCTTTGTTTTTTGTGTGCTGCATGGGGTTCTTTCTGACCAAGGAATGGATTTTATTATTCGTTCCTTTTGGTGTCCTGGCTTTTGTCTGGAGCATCATGGACTTCAGGAGGCTTTACCTGCTGATGTGGGCCACGATTCCATTCTCCATTGAGGTTGATTTGCCGGGTGGGCTTGCAACTGATTTTCCAGCCGAGCCGTTGATGTGGCTTAGCTGTTTAATGCTACTTTTTTACCTGTATTTGTATCACAAGGAGATTTCTCTGCGATTCATTTTCCATCACCTTTTTATCCTGTTGTTGATCCATTTTTTCTGGATCATTTTCACGACTGTTGTTTCTACAGAACCTTTGATTTCGATCAAGTATACACTGGCCAAGTCATGGTACCTGGTTTGTTTTGTCCTGATCCCGCTCATCCT
>JANMVA010000642.1:0-5986 GCA_031392195.1 Saprospiraceae bacterium
AAGCTCGCGGGCGTGGGCAGAGAAATTTGTAGCGCTTAATGGACAATCATGGGTTGAGGCACAAGGCACTTTTATGTCTACAGGCGGAGTTGATGGACCTATCATCGGCGCTGGTGAAACCACCACTTTTACATTTAAAGCAAGTCCCGGTGATGAACTACAGATCATGACGATGTTTGGACAAAGTAATGACTGGTTCTATAGCTTTTTTGGCGGAGGTTTAGATTTGTTTGATAATACTGAAGATCCTATCAATGGAGATGTTACTTCCGAACTTGCCCTCTATGATGCGGGTACTGAGCTGGATGAAATGCCGGGTTTAGGATTAACACAGAAAGCTGACCATCTTGCTACAATTGATGTAGGACCAATTGATCCTGTTGATCAGATCAAAATTGCTACATCCAGACATTCAACATTTATCATTCCACCAACTAGCAGTGTCATAAAAGTCACTATTTCCTCAACATTGTAATAGTGAGCGAATCAATTGAATACAAATCCCGGTCATACCCAATGACCGGGTTTTTTTTTGGGGTTATGTTTGGGTTTTCCTCAAGAACAGATTAAATTTTACTTTTACCGCTGAAATCTTGATTACTAAAAAAACTAATTGTGAGCCCACTCATGAAAAATTCGCCCGCCTTTGTTATACTTAGCATCCTGGTCATCTCATTGATTTCCTGTAAGCCAGCTCAGCCAAAAGATCTGATTGTGGGCAAATGGAAAATGACAGATTGGGTAGCAAGCCCGAAAATGGCGAATTCAGATCCGGGACTTAAAGATCAACTCATCGGAGCTACCCTGTTTTTTACAACTGACAAAAGGTTCAATATTACTCTCGCAGGTGACTCCGTTGTCGGGACATACAATGTCCATGATGATGGAAAAACAGTATCCTTTCAACCTGATTCCCTAAGCGCATTCGTCGACTCCATCCAGGAACTAACAAAATCTTCCCTAATCCTCATCGATCCGATAGGGAATAAGATTATTACAACACCGTATATCGATTGACGAATTACGAATTCCGATTTACGAATGGCTCACTTGACGTTTGGAACGCGGATTATTTAGGATTGGTTATGATTTATTAGGATCACCTTACCGAGACGATTGATTGTTCCCATGTCTCGGGATTGCTTATTGCAAATTGCCGATTGCATATTGCCTATTCAAAGACCCCGGGGTTTTCGAAGCAAACACACACCGCAGGTGTGAATAGCGCAGAAACACAGGGGAGAGAAATTTCGCGAAGCAGGGAATTTCGAAGGGGCAGCCAAGAGGAATGCCAAATCAAAGTAGTTGCCTCTCACGTTCTCACGTTCTCACGATCTCACGCTCTTAAACTCCCGTGTATCCACCTGGAGTAAGTTTCTTCATCTCCCTCTTCACCTGCTCACTGATACTCAGATTATCAACAAACGCATGCAGACTTTCTTTCGTCAGCTTTTCTTTACCGCGCGTGAGATCTTTTAGTAGTTCATACGGATTGGCCACACCTTCACGCCGTAAAATAGTTTGAATAGCTTCAGCTAATACATTCCAGTTGTCATCCAGATCCTGTGCAATGCGCGTTTCATTTGGCGAGATTTTATTCAGACCTTTTTTAATCGAAGCCAGTGCGATATAAGTATGCGCAACTGGCACGCCAATATTCCGGAGCACTGTACTATCCGTCAAATCCCTTTGAAGACGGCTTACAGGTAGCTTATCTGCAAGGTATCCAAAAATAGCATTGGCATATCCAAGGTTTCCTTCTGCATTTTCGAAATCGATCGGATTGACTTTGTGAGGCATCGCAGAAGAACCCACTTCATTTGGATTCGCTTTCTGAGTCAGGTAATTCATGGATATGTAAGTCCAGACATCGCGGCAAAAATCAATCAGAATGGTATTGATACGCATGTTGGTATGGCACAATGCAGCGAGCTGATCATAATGTTCGATTTGTGTTGTATGCTGATATCGTCCGATATTCAGGTACTTGCTGGTGAATTGATCAGCCCATGTTTTCCAGTCTATCGTTGGAAATGCAATGACGTGCGCATTAAAATTTCCTGTGGCACCGCCGAATTTTACTTTTAGTTCAATCGATTCCAGCTGGGCGATCTGTTCTTCAAGCCGTTCTACAAAGACCATCATTTCTTTCCCAAGTCGGGTAGGGGAAGCAGGTTGGCCATGTGTGTATGCCATCATGGAAATAGAGGCCGTGTTTTTTGCAAACTCCTGAATAGAGTCTCGTGTCACTTTAATGGCAGGAATGATTTTTTCGCGATAGGCATCCCGCATCATCAGTGGAAAAGCACTATTGTTGATATCCTGTGATGTCAGGCCCAGATGAACCCATTCACGGATACCTCCCAACTCAAGCTCATCCAATTTTTCCTTGATAAAATATTCAATCGCTTTGACATCATGATTGATCTTTGATTCAATCTCTTTTACTTGTTCAGCATCTGCATCAGAAAATGTCCTGACCACCTCGCGGATCCGGATCTTATCTGTCTCACTTAAATGATTCGTTGGGATTATCCCGGTCTCTGATAGTGCGATCAGATATTCAACTTCTACCAGCACCCTGTGCCGCATCAATGCCGCCTCTGAAAAGTATTCCTTCAGATCTGCTGTCTTGTCAGCATACCTGCCATCAATGGGTGAAATGTTGTGAAGCATAATTGTATTTTGCTTGAGCAGCTAAAATACAGTGAAACCATCAAAGGACAATTTTAAAAGAAGTAGGGACAGGTCGCAACCTGTCCCTACTTCTTTTAAAATTGTCCCTTAGATTAAAACATCTCAGGATCGAGATTCGAGAACTCCTCGTGGCTCACCATTTCCTGGTTAAAAGGAATTGTGATCGTGGTCGTCGTGCCAGTCCCTTTTATACTGTGAATGGAAATTTCACCTTTGAGGAAGTTGACCCGTGCCGAAACATTTTCAGTCCCCATTCCTTTTCGGACATCTTGAGGATCATATCCCTGGCCATCATCCTCGACCATGATCTCGACATCTTCTTCATTGCGGATGAGTTGCACCAGCACTTCTTTGGCCTGTGCGTGCTTGATCGTATTGAATAGTAGTTCCTGCACGATCCTGTAGATATGAAGTGTGACTACGATCGGCAGGTCTTGCAATGGTCCGTAATGGATGAATTCAATATGAGGCGTGTCTTCACTCTGGATCCGGTTGACCAGATCGTTGATGGCGGGTACAATACCCATTTTCAATAATGCGCCTGGCTGCATATTATTTGAGATCGTGCGAACTTCATTGCAGGCTTCATCCAGCAGATTATAGGCTTTATTGTACTCTTTTTGTTTCGTGATATCCGGATTTTTCACCTGGATGGCGTCAAAGTGAAGTTTGACAGTGGACAACAATCCTCCAAGGCTGTCGTGCAGATCACGGGCAATGCGTTCCCGCTCCACCTCCTGTCCCTGCAGCATCGAGCTCATGGTTTCAATTTTTAGATTGCTTTCCAACTCGACGATCTTACGTTTGTTGATCTCTTCATTCTGCTTGGTGATGATCTGATTGGCATTCAATCTTCCCTGGTAACTGCGGATGATGATATAGGTAACGATGAGCATGATGACTGCGCCGACCAGAAGTGAAGTGCTGATTACGCTTTGGAATTTTGATTTCAGAACCGTGAGATTCAGGTTACTTTCCATTTCATGTAATTCATTTTTACGTTGAAGTACATCATACTTTAGAAACATTAGTTCCATGCTTGATGAATCGGTTGCCGCACTGATACTGTCATTAAAATTATTGTAGTCTTGCATGACATGGAATGCCGCCTCGTAATCATTCATCTTTTCATAACATTCGGCCAACTTTCGATATAATTCCCTTTTGACAAATGAATCATGACCTGCTAATGCAAGTCCTTCGTTCAGGTAATATTGAGCGAGCTTGTATTTGCCGGATGACATGTTGTACATCGCCACATGGAGGTGAATGGAAGGAAGGAATGATTTGTACCGGATGCTGTCATATTTTGTTAATTCCAGTCGCAGTGAATCCGGGAGCACACTGAATAATTCCTTGTGTCCTGTCAGTGCATTTATGGTCAGTTTGTTGACCTTGGATAATAGGGTATCCTGGATCTTGAGATTCAGTGCGCTTGCCATGTCTAGGAATTTAACCGCCTCATCGATCTGATTGATGGCGATGTGGATCTCACCGATATGTTGCAACATCCTAGCCTGCAGCAGTGTGTCTTGTGTGCGCTCTGCGTAGCTGTGTACGCGTTCGAACATCGTTATGGCCTGTTGGTAGTATTCACTTCCGCTATAGAGTCTGCCGAGATCGGTGATGGTTTGGTACATTTTTGCTGAATCACCTGCCTTCTCATAAAACTTTTGCGCTTCGAGGTAATTCTTGATGGCCCTGTCGAGGTTTTCGATTTCAGAAAGGTGGCGTTCTGCAATGATGCGATATGCTTCTGCTACTTTATGGAATTGGCTATCCTGTACCAGCTGGCCAATGAGGCGAAAAAGTTCAGCATTCGAAAGATTTTCATCGATTTGCGCGGAAGATCTGTAAGGCATTGCCAGCAACAAAGCCAACCAAATCAGGAAAATCAGTTTCCCGGTGAAGCTATAAAATATTCTAACCATCATATCCGAATGGGATAACGTAAAACTTAGTGAAATCAGGCTGGAGTGAGAAATAAATAATTGGGTACTCGTTAACTATGCAATGTTTATCGGGGATAAAAATAATATAGAAAAAATCTTTTTTCAGTTTTGCTTGATCAGTTGATTCTCGATCGCCACACGGACAAGACCTGCCGTATTGCGGACACCCAGTTTGGTTAGCAAGCTCCTCCTGTGTGATTCCACCGTTTTTAAGCTAATAAATAGAGTATCCGCTATTTCCTGGGTCGTGTGTTCTTTCATGATCAACTCAAGTACATCTTTCTCTCGTCTTGAGATTTTAGGCGTTAAGGTTGCTGATTTCTTGGATCCCGTGCGTTGATTGACCAATCCTTTCATGATGGTCTCTGTCACCTCTTCGCTGAAATAGGATTGTCCGTTATGGATCGTTTCGATGGCAGAGATAAGTTCTTTTTTTCCGGTGTTTTTCAAAATATAGCCTTGCGCACCGAACTTGAGGATCTCTGTCACAAAGCTTTCCTCATTGTGCATCGAAAGGGCCAGCACTTTGACTTCAGGATATTCTTTGCTGAGCTTTTGACAAACTTCAAGGCCGTTCATACCCGGTAGATTGATATCGAGAAGGATCACATCCGGATTAGCCTGGGGCATTTTTACAAAAACATCCGTACCGGTATAACACTTCGAGACTACCTGTATACGTTCGTGGCCTTCGAGAATGGATTCTATTCCTTCCACAAACATATTATGGTCATCAGCAATCATTACTCTTATCATAATCACTCGTCTTAACGATCTTTAACTCTTTAAAAGTACAAACTCTTATTCATTAAACCCTTCTCACCTCCTCGCCAATCGTGATTTCAAGGCTATCTCCGGCCAACCGTGTTACCTCTGTTCTGTTTTCATGGATATGAATCATCAGTATCCGGTGGCGAAAACGCATCTTAAATTTAAATCCTTCCCACCCTAATGGCAAGACCGGCGAGAGATGCAAATGCCCGTTTTTGACTGCCAGACCTGCAAATCCACGTACAACAGACATCCAGGTCCCGGCCATACTGGTGATATGAAGACCATCCTCTGTATCATTATTATAATCATCAATATCAAGCCTGGCAGTACGCAGGTACATCTCCATTGCTTTTTCATGCTTTCCTAAATGTGATGCAAGTATGGCATGCACACAAGGCGACAATGAAGATTCATGCACAGTCATGGGCTCATAAAAATCAAAATGCCGTTCGATCACATCCCTGTCAAACTGATCCTCGAAGAAGTACATGCCCTGTAATACATCCGCCTGTTTGATGAAACATGAACGGAGGATCCTGTCCCATGACCATTTCTGATTGATG
>JANMVA010000659.1:0-3673 GCA_031392195.1 Saprospiraceae bacterium
TCTCTCGCTGAAGCCTTGCGTGGTGCATAGCTGATCTTTTCCTGTAGAATATATAAATAAGTCCAGCGAGCAATAACAGAATGGCAACCTGTGTATACCACCGGGCAAAAAAGGGTTTGAGGATGACCACCGGTATGATCAGTTCCTTCTCAGACCAACGTCCTGCTGAGCTTTGGCCTTTGATGCGGATCGTATACTCCCCACCTTTCAATCCATTGATGCGGATAAAATCCTCAGTAAGGTAGATCCAGTTGGAATTGAGTCCATCGATGCGATAAGCAAAACGCTTGAGCTCCGGATCATCATAATCAAGGATTGAATACTGGATCAGGAAAGATGAAACCTGTGGCTGTAATGTGATCGTTTGTGAATTAGTGGCTGCGTACGTGAGATCTTCTGTTTCGCCTGTCTGTTCATTGATCGCCTCAAATTTGTTGAGCATGACCGGAAGGCTTGTGGATTTGGCCACTAAAAGATCTTTCGGGTTGAATTTGACAAAGCCATTGAGTCCGCCGAAATAAAAATTGCCATGACTATCTTCAAAATAAGAGGCGCGGTTAAACTCTTCATGTGGAATTCCCTCCGCGCGTAAAAACGTACGGCATGAACCTGTTGCTTTTTCAAAACGCATCAATCCAAAATCACTTGGCATCCACAGGAATCCAAAATCATCTTCGAGGATAGCATAGATAATATTGTGAGAAAGACCTTCATTGACCGTAAAGGATTTAAATGAATTGGTAGTCCTGTCCCATCTTATTAAGCCGCCACCTCTTGATGCCATCCAGAATATCTTCTCTTTGTCAATATGTAGAAACAATAAATTGTTATTGGGCAGATGATCAGATTGTTCATCCACATGAGCTTTGACTCCGTGCTGAAGATCCACGAGAAAAAGGCCATAATCAGTGCTTAGCCACAAGCCTTCATCCGTCTCCAGGATGTGATAAACGGTGCTTTTATTCAACATATCAAAGCCGTTCAATTTATCAAATTGGAGAGGGTTTTCATTATCATTTATGTTCTTAGTCCACAATCCCTCCGAAGTACCCAATGCGATGTCCCCTGTTTTTGTGATCCGCATGGACCATGTGGCGAAATAACTTTTTTCCGGAGACTTCCAGCGTGTTATTGAGGCAGTAGAAGGAATGTACCTGATGATTTCAGTGTTTTCACCTGCAAACCAAAGATCACCGTTTGAGTCGGTCGTACAGGTTAAGCCATAAACTTTAGTTTCATCGTCCCAAATATTCAGAATATTCGTGACAGGATTAAATCTGAATAAACCCATGTATGTTAACCCATATATATCGCCATTCAGAGCTTCTGTAAATCCACGACACGAAACCATTTCACTCCTGTTGGAGAGAAAAGCATTAAAATATTTGGGTTTTTTGGAAAGTATCCGGATTCCATTATTTGTGCAGACCCAAAACAAACTATTGTGATCGGGAAAAAAATATCGGGATTCATAATATATGCTTTCAGGAAGGGAATCTATTTTTCCATTGCGCGGATCCCAAATAAAATACCTGGACTGGTGAACGACCCATAATGTTTTTTGAAATGGATCATAACCCAAAATCTGGGCATTGTAAAATGATGCTGATATATCTTTGATTTCTGAGAATCCATCGAATGAAAGTGAAACAACATATTTGATGATACCGAAAGAATCCCTAAAATAAAATGCCTGTTTGCCGGGACTTTCCTGTCCAAGCTCAATCAAGTCCCCTGGATTACCTTCGGATAATGAGAAGTCAGGGTATACATTTTTCAAATTTCCAAGTGTATCGTAAAGGCGGATGGAATCACTTCCGGCTAATTGAATTGTGATCATCTCCGTGTTACTGCTAATGTGATCTACAGGTTTGGGCCCGGGAACATGAAAGAGAAGTTTCAACCCATTATGATCATATCTGAATACATCATTACCAGTCGTAAGGATGTACAGAATGGATAATGAATCTACAACGATAAATTTAATCTCATCGGTGGTGAATGGAGGTTTGTCTCCCAGGTAGGACTCCAATGGTTGCACCTGAAAGCTAATCGGATCAAGTATGTCAATAGCAGTGATCGGGGAACTACTTACTTCCCGATGGATGACCCATATATTTTGATTGATGTCCGTATAAAGTTGGTATATCGTATTTGTCTGAAGGCGGTTAGATTCGCGTGTCAGAACATCCATACGATTGCCATCGTAGCGGTTGAGGCCGAAATTTGTTCCGATCCATGTAAATCCGCGGTCGTCCTGTATAATGCAATTGGTAAAACGATTGGAAAGACCGTTTTCGGTGCTGATGTGTTGCATTTTCCAGTTGTCCTGAGCGGTGAGGATAGGAATGGACAGAAGAAAAAATAAGCAACCCGAGATAGTCCTCAGCCAGAGCGGGGAGAATAGATATAGTTGGGATGGCATGCTGAATAAAGGTAGGCAGAAAGTTGGGATGTCGTTTCGGCTCCGCTCAACGACCGGGATTTTCGTAGACGTATGATTTTTTTTAATCTTTCTGTATCAGAGTTTTATGCGTGGATGTCGTTTCGACTTCGCTCAACGACCGGGATGAATAAGCTCGGGAGATTTTTTGACCTTTCACTATCGCAGGTTTGTAACTAGACAATCACCTCGACTACGCTCGGCCATTATATGATTTAATTACAATCGAAGTGAAATTAATGAGATCATTCTTCTTTGAGCGAAGCCGAAACGATGTCCCATTGTCGTTTCGGTGCTTCGACTGCAAAACTCTTCCTCGTGCAGGCTCAGCAACCGTGCTCAACGACCGGGATTAAAAAGCAGTGTGCTCAGTTTGTAAATTTTCCACATCATCAGATTTCGGAATTCCAATCAACCCCCTGGCCCCCTTCGAAGGGGGAAATTGATTTTTCTGCATTACTAATTTTAGAATTTTAAACGGAAGTTTTTTCTGAAGCCATAGTTTTATTGCCTTGTGCCTTTTTTCTATCCGCTAATATCCTTTTGTTCAACCTTAGCCTTAGCCTTCGCCTCCGCCTTCGCCTTCGCCTTTTTTATTTATTCTGCATCACCTCCACCCCCGTCCATCCTTCAGGCACTCCCTGGTTGAGAAATCCGTGGATCTTATGTAAAAAACCAAACGCAGTTGCATCCATTGGATTCGCCTGGTAAACCTGGTCGAAAAATTTACGCGCTTCGATCATGTCTTTTGCAAAGTACGCTTCCATGCCGGCCTTGAAAAAATGCAGTGTTGCTTGTTTCAAGCGGATCTGCTCCTCCTTGTCGCCGTCAAAGCATTCGTAAATATCCAGCGACTGAAATTTTCCTTTTGCCTGCACCTTTCCTAAATAGCGCAAATTAAAACGCTCACGATCATCCAGCTTCTGAATGGTCTCTTCGCTGAGAATAAAATTGGTATTAAAATATTTAGTCAGGCCCTCCATGCGGGACGCCGTATTGACCGTATCTGAAATGACGGCAGCATCCGTCCTCATCGAATCTCCGATGATGCCCATCATCAACGGTCCACTGTGCAAACCGATGCCCAGGCGAATTGGTTTTCGACCCTTGCTCTTGCGTTGGATATTGTAATCGTCGATCACCCGAAGGATGTCAATACCGGCTTGCACACCATCATCCGCATGCTTAAGGAAGAGCATCATGATCGTATCGCCCAGGTATTGATTGATC
>JANMVA010000688.1:0-8970 GCA_031392195.1 Saprospiraceae bacterium
TTATTCATTTCATGACCTGATAGCTGTATTAACGCCTTGTAAAGTTTTGTATCTCGCATCTTTATTATTACTATAAATAAATTTACACTATGTATCTAATTGATATTTAAGGGTGAAAATATACAAATTAGCCATATTTGATTTAGGGTAAGTAATGAAAAAATGCAAAAATATCTTTGTAACTCATTGAAAATCAGGATAATAATTTGGTAACCAAAAAAATATGATTTTTTAACATCTAAAGTCTAGTTCTAGCTTGTCAGTTTGTATCTTGTGACCGGAAATTTAAGTGATTGTCCATTCTTAAGAACCAAAAATGAAGAATCTGTACAGATTACAGACCCTTTTGGTAGTGCTTCTTTCATCTGTGATCCCATCATGGACTATTGCGCAATTTGCTGATCCTATTGAAGTTACCATAAAGAATTCCGGGGCTACATATTCTGACCAATTTGGCGGATCTACATTGTATGCCTGGGGAATCGAAGTCGAAGCAAGCGCTCAATTAGGCGATGCCAATATTATGTCGCCGGATACTGACAACCTGATGGTTGTTTTCACACCAAATCCAGGTGCTATTGGAACGACAGATTTCATTGTTTCTTATTACTCCCTGACAGCACCAATGCACCCGATCACAAGGATGTATAGATTCCATGTAGTTAACGAAGTAATTATTACCGGAAATGACAAGTTTGTCATTGACAGTGGAGCTACCAATGTTATACTCAATGTCCTGGATAATGACTCTGTTGCTACCGGAGAATTGAGCATATCAACCGTTTCTATCTCGAATGATGGAGATGCCCAGGTGAGTTCAGATGGAAAGTCAATCCTTTTCACACCTAATCCTGATTTTACAGGCGACACCTGGATCCAATATATAGCCTGTGATTCTTTTGGTACATGCGGGCAGGGAAAGGTTCACCTTTTGGTTCGAGATCCAAATGTTGAGGATCATTTTACCTACACGAAATATCTGCTCAATTCTGAGCAACTTGAAGTACTGACTCCATTTTCCGATTTTCAGGTTGAGACATCACCTGCTAACGGTATACTGATCACGGATAATGCAACAGGTTGGACATATACTCCGAATGAAGATTTTATCGGTACTGACACCTTCAAACTCAATCTTCTTGATCTGGTTACAAGGGAATATTTTGTTACAGTTTATACTAAGCCAACCAACACTCATGCACGGAATGATAAATTCTATGTACGCCCGGGCTTGAGTGTTACATTCAATGTGCTGAATAACGACTTGCTCAATTATGAAGTTGATTCACGCACAAATCCTACAAGGGGTGTGCTGAGTGAGGTTAGCAATGGAGTTTATACATATACTCCGATCCCCGGATACAGAGGTGTTGATAAATTTACTTACAAAACCTGTTTCGAAGACACAGTTTATTGCGAGACAGCAACTGTATTTATCCATGTCACAGATCTCGAGCCGGATAATGTTTTTACATACAAACTTCAGACTTCAAAGGAGCTTCCGCTGACCATTGATTATCCCATCGAATACACTGATTTCTCCTATATCATCAGCCAGAACCCCACACATGGAGCCTTAGTCAACTATGCAGGATTCCAGCAAATTGATCTTCCGTGTGATACAATAGAAAGCTTTAATATGCTCGTCTATGAACCAGCTCCGGGTTATACAGGCCCTGATCATTTCGAATATTATTATTGTATTGATGCCAGCAATATCTGTTATCTGGTAAAAGTAGATATGAATGTTATCGATCACCCCGAATCAGAAGACTGTCCTTGTGCCGTTGGATGCGTTTGGCCGGGTGATGCAGACAAAGATGGCAGGGTTGATATGAGTGACTTGCTAACCCTTGGAAATAGATTAGGTGAAACAGGCACATCAAGAAATTACAATGACCCATCATTTTGGTTTGGACAACATGCAGACCAATGGTTTGTAGGGTCAGGCGATGCAGCTTCAGTACATCACATGGATGGCAATGGTGATGGAACGATCACTGCAGCAGATGTGGATCAGATTAGTACAAACTACTTTAAAACCCACGATATCATTGCCAGGGATGTTAATCAAAAACTTCCATACCAATTTTCAATTGTTCCAGTTCAATTTTCACTTGACTCTGGTGATTTAATCATACTTGATATAGTCTTTGGCAATACGAATAATCCAGTGCTTGATATGAAGGGAGCAAAGTTTTCTGTTAACCTTCCTCCGGCAGCTGTAGATTCATCAAGTGTTGAAGTAGAATTTCTAAAAGATTCGTGGTTAGCCGAAGGATCTCCTTATGTATCTCTGTCAAAAGTTCCATGGGATGGTCGAATTGACGCAGGTTTCGCTAGAGCAAATGATAATGGTGCGTCTGGTTATGGGCCAATCGCAACTGTAGTTTTTATTATTGAAGATGATATTGAAGGATTCAAGACGAATGATGGAACAATTGAACTTCCTGTGACACTTCACGCAGGATCTGCAATGGATAGTGATGGAACTCTTTTTGATATTGAGGGTGATGAATTTATACTTACCTATAAGCCGTATTCATCAAATCTACCTGAGTATAAACTTCTCGTTTATCCAAATCCTGCACAGGATTTTGTTGAGATCCATCTCAATGGAAAAACTACAATTAATTCGGTGACGATTATCGATACTCATGGAAGAGTAGTGAAAGACTTCAATGATATTGATCAGAAGCATCATCAAGTAGATGTCAGCTCGATTCCTGAAGGGTTGTATTATCTGAGCGTTAGACACGAGCATGGTGTTATTACGCACTTAATATCGGTAATTAAATAATCCCACTTTTTTTATTGATAGACTTTAACACTCCACTTGTGTTAAATTAATTGCATCCTTACATTGAATGCCGTAATTTCATCAAGTCTTACTGATTTACTTTCTACGGCTGAAAACAACCTCCACTACAACCTTTGAAAAGTAATTCCCTTTAGCGATTTGCTCGTACACCCAAATAAAGGAATGGTTACACCCCGATTTACTTGTAACTAAATTCTTTTATTATGTACCGTTTTTCTTTTTATCACCGATTGGTGCTATGCAGCATCACCTTCACCCTTTTATTATTTACTAGTTCATGTTCAGTTGATGAAGCTTACCCTACAGGCACTTCTCAACAAAACGATCAATCCCGTATTGAAATTCGTACGGATCTGACAGCGATGGCACAGGAAGTAAGGCAGGAAGTCGCCAATCTTCTACACGTGTCTGTAAGTAATGTAACATCTTGCTTTTTTCATGCCCAAACTCAGCAAGGATACCGCTATGGCTATTTCCTCAATTCAAGTCCAACGAACGGAGGAAGCTATTACTTAACCGGAGTTACAGCGGGAGCATTACAAGGGTTTATTGTTATAGAGGATGTTGAGGGGTTTTAATTTTAGTAATCCTTATTCAATAAAAATAGGAGCCTTACTTCAGGCTCCTATTTTTATAGTTTATTCTTGTTCACTATCTCCAATATCTCATCGCGATAATTCTTACCTATCGGTAATTGCTTGATGGCACCTTTTTCATAGACGTCAACTGATGTTCCATCCACGGCATGTATCTTATCAATTGACACGATGTAGGACCTATGGATACGCTTGAACTTTGTGGATGGCAATTTGTCTTCCAGGCTTTTCATCGTTTGTAAAGTGACAACCCTTCCTTGTTCAAGACGAATGATCACATAGTCTTTCAAGCCTTCGATATAAAGGATCTCATCATATTTGATTTTGACAAGTTTTTTATCAGCTTTGACAAAGAAGAAATCTTCACCTTCTGAACCCGAGGCACCTGACTCACTTGCTTCCTCGCGGTGACGAAGCTCGAACTGTTCTAAAGCCTTGTTGACAGCCTTCATAAACCTGTCAATTGAAATGGGCTTCAACAAGTAATCAATGGCATTCAATTCATACCCCTCCAGTGCATAATTGCTGTAAGCAGTTGTGAAAATAAACAACGGCGGATTTGGCAATGCCTTGATGAAATCAACACCCGATACCTGGGGCATCTGGATATCCAGGAAGATTAAATCAATCTGGTGTTTACGTAAAAGCTCATTGGCTTCCAGCGCGTTGGAGCATCGGGCAATCAGGTTGAGCTCAGGCATCTTGGAGATGTATGTTTCCAGCACATCCAGCGCCAATGGCTCATCATCTATGATCAGTGTATTCATCATCATTTGCGTATTTATAAAAAAGGTTAATTGCTTAGATCTAAAGAAAGTTCAACGATATGTTCCTTTGGTGTTTCATCAATGTCGAGCTTGTAATGATTGGGGTATAACAAACTCAATCGTCTCTTCACATTGGCAAGCCCGATACCTCCGCTGGGTTTCCCATTCATCACTGGTTTCTGAGTCGGTTTACTGTTTAAAATGCGAAGCAATAATTTATTGTCCAGCACCTTCATGATCACATGTACATAGCCATCGCCAAGCTGATGATTGATGCCATGCTTGAAACTATTTTCGAGAAAAGGAATGAAGATCAAAGGAGCTATTGTTTGATCAGTAATCTTCCCTTCGATTCTGAATTGAATGTCCGCATGACCCGACTGCCGTAATTTTTCAAGATCAAGGTAATTCTGCAGGTAGTTCACTTCCTTGTGCAAGGGTACGCGGCGCTCATTACACTCGTACAACATATACCTCATCATTTCTGAAAGCTTAATGACGATCTCGGGCGCACTGTCCGATTTTTTCAGTGTCAATGCATATAGACTGTTCAGTGTATTAAACAGGAAATGGGGATTGATCTGTGACTTCAGGAATTTGATCTCCGATTGCATACGCTGCGTGTCCAGATCTTTCCGGTCACGTTCCTGACGTTGCCAGTCAGATATTATTTTCAGAACGGTAGAACCCCCGGCAATGATGAATAAGAGCAGGAAAATGTACTGCTGGTTCATCACCAGGAACTCTCTTGGGTCCACCTCATCGTAGGTGATGTAGAGCATTAAAACCTTGATGGGAGTAAAAACGGCTACCATGGCCAATAGAAGCAGGCAATAGGACATGAAATTCTTCTGGCTCAAAAACTTGGGGATCAGGTAACCCAGATTGATGTAGACTACGAGCATATAAAAAGCCAGGTTAATCAGTTTCCGGATGAACTCCCAAGGGGATGTACTGTTATCCGGACCGGCGATCAGCATCATGCAAAAGACGAAACCCCAAAAGATGGCATGAAGCACCCAGGGCTTTCTGAAAAACTGCATGATCCGAAACAAGCGGTTTCGATTGAATAATCCGGCCACGACACAAAAATAGACAGGTGATTGGTTATAACGGTCTTTTATAGATCAGGAGCCTAACTCTTGGATGATCATCGTCAAACTTCCGTCCAGCGGCCTTATAGTCAAAACAGAAAAACAAAAACTTTATCTTTCAACTTCAAAAAACCAATCCTGAATGCCTAAATACAAGCACAACGAACAATACCACCAGGAGTCTGTACAAGCCATTCAGAAGCTGTATGAGGAACTTATCCACCAGTTGGGAGAAGATCCAAGCCGGCCCGGATTGTTGAAGACACCAGAAAGGGCAGCCAAGGCGATCCACTACCTGACCCATGGTTATGATCTCGACCCGGCCGCAATCCTGATGTCAGCCATGTTTGAAGAGGAATACAGTGAAATGGTGATCGTCAAGGACATAGAGCTTTATTCGATGTGCGAACATCACATACTTCCTTTTTTTGGTAAGGCACATATTGCCTATATCCCAAACGGACATATCGTAGGGCTCAGTAAGATCCCCAGAGTCGTCGATATTTTTGCGCGGAGATTACAGGTCCAGGAACGGCTTACGCACGAGGTGCTCAACTGCATCGATTCTACTTTAAAACCTTTGGGCTGTGCAGTTGTGATCGAAGCTAAACATATGTGCATGATGATGCGTGGAGTTCAAAAACAAAATTCAACCACCACAACTTCTGCTTTTACCGGCCAGTTTATGAAGGTGGAAACAAGGAATGAATTTTTACATTTGATTTCATCAGATCTGAGTTAATGGCAATCAAAAAAGCTTTTCTGTTTCCCGGGCAGGGATCGCAACTAACGGGTATGGGTGTTTCCCTTTATGAAGGATATCCGGATATCAGGAGTTATTTCGATGTAGCCGATGATATTTTAGGATATGGATTAAAAAACCTCATGTTTCATGGCGCTGAAGAAGAACTGCGTCGGACTGAAATAACTCAGCCGGCTGTATTTGTCTACAGTTATGCTACATATGCAGCTCGTTCATCTGGTCAGCCTTCAGCTGTTGCCGGACATTCACTCGGTGAAATCACAGCGATCGTTGCTTCCGGTGCCCTTGATTTTGGCGCAGGATTAAAATTGGTAGACGCACGTGCCAAAGCTATGCAGGTTGCTTGTGAAATGACAGACAGTACCATGGCTGCGATCCTTGGCCTCGATGATGATGTGGTCAAAAGTATTTGTGCAGAAGCTAATGGAGTTGTCGTTGCTGCTAATTTCAATTGTCCGGGACAAGTCGTGATTTCCGGTGAAACAGGAGCCGTAACTGCAGCTGCTGAAGTATGCAAGCAAAGAGGTGCCAAGAGAGCTATACTTTTATCTGTCGGAGGCGCTTTCCATTCACCTGTCATGTTACCGGCGGTTGAAATTTTTAGAAAGGCGGTAGAGAATACAATCTTCACTCATCCACAATGCCCGGTATATCAAAATGTGGACGGGCTTCCCACAGAAGATCCGGAAATCATAAAGGAAAAACTCATTCGACAGCTGACTTCTTCTGTCCTCTGGACATCGATTATTGAAAATATGAGAACAAATGGGGTAGATGAATTTGTTGAGTTTGGAAGCAAAGTTTTAGGTGGTTTTGTTAAAAAGATATACAAAGAAGCAGTTGTCACATCGTTTGAATAAAACATGAAGAATGAGATTCGTACCGGAAGTTTATTGGTTGCGGAGCCATTTATGCAGGACATAAATTTTAAGCGTGCGGTGGTTCTCGTGACAGATCACAGTGAGGAAGAAGGCACTGTTGGTTTTATCATTAATAAACCACTGACTGTAAAAATTACAGAGCTCGTTGAAGACTTTCCAGAGATTGATGGACTGGCTTATTATGGCGGGCCTGTTTCTACAAATACAATCCACTATATTCATAATGTTGGCATGTTGCTGGACGGAAGCACTGAAATTGGTCCCGGTGTATTCTGGGGTGGTGAATTTGAAAAGCTGAAATTCCTTATCAACCATGAGATGGTCAAAGGTGAAAACATCCGCTTTTTCGTCGGTTATTCGGGATGGTCGCCCGGTCAGTTGATTGAAGAGATGGATACAGGATCCTGGATAACTTCAGAAGTACATGCTAATTACCTCTTCAAATCCAAACCGACACGGCTATGGAACCAGGTTATGCACCATAAAGGGGACGTTTTCAGCGTCCTAGCCCAGCTTCCTGAGCAAATGAACTTTAACTAGTCCATTAAAAATCAATTATTTAGCTGCCATCTCCTAACCAAAGGTGAATATCTCACCGGACAATGTTTTTAACCTGAGCTAATTGTACCTTTGCGGCTTCTATGCTAATCGTCAAGGACATAACTACCAAATTCGGGGACAGGACCCTGCTGGACAGTGTTTCATTCGCTTTAAAACCGGGGGAAAAGGCAGCTCTTATAGGGAGAAACGGTTCAGGGAAATCCACTTTATTAAAGATTATAGCAGGTCTTACCGAGGCAGACTCCGGTCTTGTGGATCGCCCAGCCGAAATGGCCTACCTCAAGCAGGAAATCTCTATTGATCCCCATCTGACCGTGATGCAGGCGGCTTATACAGCTTTTGACAGGGTCAGGGAGATTAATGCCGAATTGGAGAGGACGACAAAAGCACTTGAAACTTCAACAGATCACGACGAGTTGATGCATCTCAGTCAGCACATACATGAACTGTATGCTGACCTGGACCATCACGGTGCTGCCACGATCGAAGGTGATATCGAAAAAGTCCTCAAGGGCTTAGGTTTTGATGATGAAACATTCCAAATGGAGATAGGGAAGCTCTCAGGAGGCTGGCAAATGCGAGTGGAGTTAGCGAAGCTATTATTGAGCAGACCTGATTTCCTTTTACTGGATGAGCCTACCAATCACCTGGACATGCCGTCTATTATCTGGCTGGAGAAATATCTGAAAACCTCTTCAACCGGGATACTTCTTGTATCACACGATAAGCGCTTTCTGGATCAGTTAACAGACAGAACCATAGAGATTTCATTAGGTCGTGTTTATGATTTGCCTTTGCCCTATTCAAAATTTATGGAAGAAAGGCAAAAGCTGAAGGAGATTCAGTTTGCTTCCTACCAGAATCAACAAAAGGAAATTGAGCGGAAAGAAAAACTAATCGATCGATTCCGTGCGAAAGCCAGTAAGGCAAGTATGGCGAAGTCACTCGAAAAGCAACTGGATAAAGTCGAGCTGATCGAATTGGAAGAAGAAGATACTTCCGTAATGAAGGTCAGGTTTCCTGTCCTGGATAGAGCTCCAAGGACGATGGTCAAGACGCGTCATCTCAAGAAAAATTACGGTAAGAAAGAAGTACTGAAAGGAGTAGATTTTGAGCTTGAACGAAATGAGAAAATAGCCTTCGTAGGTCAGAATGGTCAGGGAAAAACAACTCTGGCTAAGTTAATTGCCGGAAATGTAACTCCGACCTCAGGTCATATTGAGATCAATGAGAAAGTTCTGCTCGGATATTATGCCCAGAACCAAACAGAGTTGTTCGATCCAAAGAAAACAGTGTTGCAGTCTATTGAAGAGTTGGCGACACCTGAAATGCGTCCACGGGTCAGAGCTATACTTGGATCTTTTCTCTTTACCGGAGAAGATGCAGGTAAAAAGGTATCCGTTTTATCCGGTGGGGAGCGAGCACGACTTGCCCTGGCGTGTATGATCCTGTCTCACACCAATCTCCTGATCATGGATGAGCCCACG
>JANMVA010000023.1:0-1551 GCA_031392195.1 Saprospiraceae bacterium
TCAAAAGTTGGACTTAAGTGAAATGTATAATCGTAGCAAAGGGGTTTTTTACGGTATATATAGTTTTATACTGTTCATTTCGCTTCTGAAAGCATACTTAATTTATCTTGTCATCGAGCTATTATGGAAATTAAATTTATCAAAACCATTCAACAGTTTTGTTTCGGAACAAATAACACAAATTAGTTACTACACTTTTTCCATTGGACTATTAAGTTATATAGCCCGACAAACAGCCAAAAACTTGCAACATCATGGTTATGTTATTGACAACCTAAACCAGTTTTGGGCAGACAGTCAAGCATTTATTTTGATGTCAGCTGTAATCTATGTTATTGCAACTATTTTTAAAAAGGGTGTTGAAATCCAAAACGAAAACGATTTAACTGTTTAAGCTATGCCGATCATTGTAAACTTAGATGTGATGATGGCAAAACGAAAAATCTCTCTGAATGAACTTTCTGAAAGAGTTAATTTGACATTATCTAATCTTTCTATCTTAAAGACTGGAAAAGCAAAGGCAATCCGATTTAGCACCTTAGAAGCTATTTGTAAAGCCTTAGACTGCCAACCAGGCGACATTTTGGAATATGAAACTGACAAAAAAAGAACAACGAACCGCTAACAAGGTATTGGATTGCCAGCCCGGTGATATCCTGGAATATATGAATGATAAGGATTACAAAAAACTCATGGGTAGTTGATCGCCTTACAAATCACACATCCCCGGTGTTCCCGGCAGCGTTTTAACAAAAAATTGAACCCCGTATCTTCACCGCCGGAATTGCTTTATCTTTATTTGCATATAAGTTGATCATCAATTCAAAAAGACTATCATGGAAGGAAAGAAACCTAAGCTTTTATTGTGCGAGGACGATCAGAATCTTGGAAGTGTTTTAAAGAATTATCTCGAACTGAACGACTATGATGTAACGCTCGAACGGGATGGAAGACTCGGTCTTGCTGCATTCCAGCGTGAAAAATTCGAGCTTTGCCTGCTCGATGTAATGATGCCGAATATGGACGGCTTCACACTTGCCGAGGAGATCCGTGATGTTGATCCCGATATCCCCCTTTTCTTCCTTAGTGCAAAAACAATGAAAGAAGATATCATCCAGGGGTATAAACTGGGTGCCGACGACTATATCACAAAACCCTTCGATAGCGAAGTATTACTGCTGAAAATAAAAGCCATCCTTAAGCGTAACGAGGAGATGAATAAAGAGCAGGAGAATAAAGAGTATGACCTCTCCGGCTTTCATTTCAATCCTAAATTGCGCCAACTATCTCATAAAGGGATCACTCAAACTCTGTCTCCCAAAGATAATGAGTTATTGAAACTATTATCAGAACACATGAATGATCTTCTGCCTCGTGAACAGGCACTAAAGAAGATCTGGGGCAGCGATACCTATTTCAATGGCCGTAGCATGGATGTATACATTGCCAAGCTGAGGAAATACCTGAAGGAAGACGATAAGATCGAGATCGTCAACATTCATGGTAATGGCTTCCGGCTAGTTGTCCAAAATACCTGAGTTTTTTTACCGC
>JANMVA010000050.1:0-15364 GCA_031392195.1 Saprospiraceae bacterium
CTGTTACCCATCTGCCGCCATACATGGGTATATTGCTCTCGGTAGGATTTATATGGTTATTGACAGAATTGATCCATCAGAAAAAAGAGCCGGACATCAGAAAACAACTTTCAGCTTCTTTCATCCTCCGTAATATTGACACACCCAGTATCCTGTTTTTTCTGGGAATATTGTTGGCCGTCAGTGCCTTAGAGACTTCAGGACATCTTGCCGCAGCTGCCAGGTTTCTCGATCACACATTTGGAGATATTTATCTTATTAATTCGTTTATTGGCCTTCTCTCCGCTATTGTGGATAATGTTCCTTTGGTCGCTGCCTGCATGGGCATGTATGACCTGAACGAATTTCCTCCGGATCACCACTTCTGGTCGTTGCTGGCTTATTGTGCAGGCACGGGTGGCAGTATTCTGATCATTGGCTCTGCAGCAGGTGTCGCATCAATGGGTATCCTTAAAATCGATTTTCTCTGGTATGTGAAGCGGATCTCATTATATGCCCTGATCGGATACCTCGCCGGAATCGGTGTATATTATTTGCAGCATCATGGAATATGAAGGCAAATATTAATGCGTATCGTTTGGTCAGAATAAAAAGTTGGCGTATTATCGTTTTGCATTTATCACCCACGGTATTTACGATATGAAGAATCGGAGTGTTGTCCTTCTCTCCATCATATTAAGTCTTGCTATTGGTGTTTTCATCTATGGAATCACCAGGACAGAGTCTATTTATCTAAATCAATGGCTTGGACAAGTTGGAAACGGTAAGGTCCTTGATGTCTTGCAAGGGCTGGTTCAAAATTCACAAATTCCGGATTGGATCATTTATTCGTTGCCAGATGCTCTTTGGATGTTGGCTCTATCGTGGGTCATTTTGCTCATCTGGGATTTCAAGATTAATTCAAGAAGTATTCCCTGGATCTCCTTCGCGATTTTATTCGGGGGCCTTTTAGAGACTTTACAGGGTTTTCATTTTGTCCCAGGGACTTTTGATATGCGGGATCTCCTGTTTATGTTTATTGGAGCTGTTCTTCCAGTCTCATTCACCAGCATAAAAATAAAACGTAAGAAAAATGAATTGATGTTATTGCTTGATCCGACAGTTGGCGAAAGATAACATTGATGATTCCAATTTATTTTCTCAATTATAAATTATGAAAACTAAAATGAAAATTCTTTTTTCCATAGGAGCTTTGGTTCTATTCGGATTGTTCGCAATGGCTTCTTTTGGCCCGGATACATCCACAAATACTTATGTTGCTATTAAAGATTGTAAGTCAGAACCTGCATTCAGTGGAAACGTCACAATTTCAATATCCTATAAGGACAAAATGGGGGTCCCGATTCCCAATGCCACTGGCAGGGTATATATATGGAAGCAGGAAACAACTGATGATGGGACTTGTATGCCTTCGGGTTTCACGAGTCCTCTTGATGAAGAAATATTCACGGATGCCGCCGGCAACTTTTTTATTAATGGATATCCATACACCTTTGATAATTCTGAAGATCTTCACCGTGTGGAACTGGTCATAGATAAAACAGCCCTCCGCACCGGATGCAGAGAAGTTCAGGTAAGGAAATATGGCAGCTCTGCTACTTTTACATTCAATTGTGTTGGTTTAAGACTTAATGAATTATAAACCTGCTATGACAACTAATCACGAGACGCATTTCATCACGAAACCACCAATCATTTATCACCGGACCCTATGGCCGATAGCAGGTGTCAGGTTGGGATTTTGTCCATACGAACATCGGAGACCTGTACCGGATAGAAGTGATCATCAAATCATCGCCAGATTACACCGGCTATAGAGCGGTGCAGACTGGAAGATATAATGAACGGAATTTTTCATTTGATTGCACTGGCTTACTAAAAGAAGAATTATGAAACAATATTTACTCCTGGTCCTCTTGGCCCAATTCATTCTTGTCCCTTGCTTCGGACAAAGTTTCTCATTTCATTCTGAATCACCATTTGGTATTCAGACTGTCAGAGGTGATTCGACTGCAGCAACACAGAAAATAATGTTCACCGATTATGACCTCGATGGTGACCAGGACATTTTTCATACAGGGCTGGATTACCTTGATAAAGGAGATCCGATTACCTGGGATCTCATCCATTATTTCATCGAATACCAGGAAAATACCGGAGATAAATGGAATCCTCAGTTTGCTGAACGGATGAACATTTTTGTAGATTTTCCATTTCCGCTGGGATATTTCTTTCCGACTAATGGGGATTTGAATAATGATGGTAAAACAGATTTCATCGTCAGCTCGATCGTAGATTTCATCGGAAACCGTACATCTACGTATTTACGAAATACCGGAGCAGCCGGTGCCGATCAATTTGAAGTAACGCGTCTTGATGCCATGGGCCTGAATGATTTCGTTCCTGAAAGTTTTTTTATCCCGGAATTAATTGACCTTGACAAGGATGGAGACCTGGATCTGCTGATGAGTGGATTTGATTCCGCTATTGCCGAAGAAGACGGCCCCGATGTTCCTGTTTATTATTATGCAAAAAATGTAGGCACTCCTAACGCGCCTGATCTACTGGGATGGTATGACAATCCTTATGGGCTCATGCCTGATACAATAGGTGAAATACTGACCAGTGGTGATATTGATAATGATGGTGATGTGGATTGCATTGGGGCCATGCTTTTCCTTCCTAAGGACTCTTTGACTTATTTATTAGTGCATATTAACACACCAGGTGGAAATGGTAAACCTGCATTCACTAGTCCTTTGAGATCTCCATTTGGATTACCTTCCTTATCTGGTGAAAATCAGTTTGCCTTTCCAGAATTAGTGGATATCGATGCCGATGGTGATCTGGATTTGTTTATTTTTCTTGTTGATACAAACGGACTCGTATTGCAATATTATGAGAATAATTTGTGCACAGAAGTAACAACAGAGATGGAAGTGAACCTATGCGATGGTGATGCATTCTCATTAGGCGGAGAAATCTTTACCGATGCCGGTGAATACACAGTTAACTTTGTTGGTTCAAATGGATGTGATAGCATCGTTTTCTTAACGATTACAATTATTCCACCAACTAATGTTTTTCTTGAGCAAACGATATGCAATGGAGAAAGTGTGACAATTGGAAATGAAACTTTTTCTGCAAGTGGTAACTACACGATTTTTATTCAGGGCGCTGATGGATGCGACAGTATTGTCGATTTGGCCCTTACGGTCCATGAAGTTGATATTGCAGTTGTTTCAGATGAAAATACATTAACAGCAGATCTTTCCGGCGCCAGTTATCAATGGTTTGATTGCAATTCCGGAAATGATATACCAGGGGCGACACAACAAAGTTTTACAGCCACCGTAACAGGAAATTTTGCCGTCAGGATCACGGATCAATTTGGCTGTACTGCCGTTTCAGCGTGTATTTCAGTAGTTGTTACCGGTCTTGAACAGGATTTAGTTTCAGCAGGTGTAAATATTTATCCAAATCCGGGTCATGGTATTTTTTACATAAAGAATAAAACTTCTATCACAGCTACCAGAATTACGATATCTGATTTATCCGGCCAACAGATAGTTGAATTGATTCCGGATGAGAATAAGTCTGTGGATATTTCCATACTTAAACCGGGGGTTTACATTGTAAAAATCAGGATGAACGAATTTGATGTTGTGAAAAAGTTAGTTGTAATGAATTAACAAGTAATCATCTGTTCCTTTATAACTACCTTTTAATTGTCACGAAAATGGAAAAGAATCTCTTGCTTATCGGTCTTCTTTGCTTTTTCCACTGTGGGATTTCGACTGCTCAGACATTGACTCCTTTTGTTGTTTCCTCTTCAGGTGGATTTTATAGTAATGGGGCTGGTATGTTGAGCTTTACTACTGCGGAAATGAGTGCAGTTGAAACGTATACTGCATCCGCAGTGATCCTGACTCAGGGATTTCAGCAATCCTGGGATTTTGGCACTTCCATCTATGATCATCCATCTGCTGATTTCCGTGTGATTATTTACCCTAACCCTTCAGCCGGGAATTTTAGTATAGAAACAGATGCCGGATCCAATAAACAGATTTCAATTAAGATAATGGATGTGACGGGGAGGTTGTTTTTCCAAAAAAATTATTACCATCAACAAAGGAAATTCATCCAGCCCATCGATTTGTCAGATGCTTCCCAGGGAGTATACATGATCGTTTTCTCCGCGATCGATCTTGAATCAGGCCAACCAAATCATTTCGTCCAAAAAATAAATATCGTCAGATAATTCTTAAATACACAAGTAATGAAAAACCTTCAATTGAATTCATTCAGCCTCGCGATTATACTTGCAGTTTGCCTTTTGTCATCTCTTAATCTTAAAGCGCAAGCTCCGCAAAGTTTAAATTACCAGGCAGTAGCCCGCGATAACGCTGGTGCAATACTCCAAAACAGAAATGTTAGCTTCCGTATCTCCATCACACATGGCAATGGAGGACTCATGTTGTACCAGGAAACACATAGCACATCTACTAATCAATTTGGCCTGGTTACTTTGAGTATTGGAACAGGAAGCAATGCAAGCGGATCATTTGAATTAGTAGATTGGGGTAATGTCAATCCATGGTTGCAGGTTGAAATGGATCCGGCAGGTGGAACTGCTTTTACCAACATGGGTACATCACAACTGTTAAGTGTCCCATATGCATTGTTCGCTGCACGTGGTAATCCGGGTCCTGCAGGTCCGCAAGGATTAACCGGGGAAACTGGTCCTGCTGGTCCTCAGGGATTACAAGGTGAGCCGGGACCTCAAGGTGTGGAAGGAGAACAAGGACCACAGGGTATTCAAGGATTGCAAGGTCTCCAGGGCAATCCTGGTCCACAAGGTATTCAAGGTGAAACCGGACCACAAGGGTTACAAGGAATACAAGGTGAGCAAGGGCCTCCGGGACAAGGATTGGCAAATGGTAGTTCTCCAGGCAATACACCCTATTGGGATGGAAGCAACTGGGTGGTTAACAATAGCAACATATACAATAATGGAGGTAATGTTGGTATCGGTACAACTACACCTGTAGGCAAATTGCATGTGAAAGGTTCTGCTAATACACCTCAGTTAGTGATTGATGCCAATAGCACGCAGAGCACCATCAACCCGCTGATCAAGTTGAGGAATAGTGCCGGCACGGATTTGATTTGGATCAATTCAGATGATACATCCAATTTATTTGTGGGAGTAAAAGCTGGATTTAATAATGGTCTCACCGGACGCCGGAATACATTTATCGGAAGTACTGCCGGCTTTTTTAACTCCTCAGGATTTAACAATACAGCAACAGGGTCTGCTTCTCTTCTCGCAAATTCAACCGGATCTAACAATACAGGAAATGGAACAGCTACCTTGCTTTTGAATAGTGGTGGCTCAAATAATACTGCAATCGGTTCATACAGTATGTTTTTAAACACAACCGGTGCCCAGAATACGGCAACAGGTTCCAATGCACTCTCTGCCAACACAACCGGACACAATAACACAGCTGTCGGATTTAATTCACTCTATTTTAATGAAACGGGAGGTTTTAATACGGCTGTAGGAGAACAAGCTTTTTTTGGTGCTGCAGGTTTGGACAATACAACCTGTCTGGGATATGAAGCAGGAGGTGTAGTCAATGCCAGCAACCGAATCGAAATTGGAAACACAAGCGTGACATTTATTGGTGGCCAGGTTGGCTTCAGTACCTATAGTGATGCAAGGATTAAGGATAATGTCAGCGAAAATGTACCGGGATTGGAATTTATCAAAAAGCTGCGTCCGGTCACATATAATTTGAACATCCATAAGCAGAATGAAATGATCGGCAAGTATAGCGCGGAGCAAACTGATTGGGAAACCAAATATGATATTGAGAAAATAAAGATGACTGGTTTTCTCGCACAGGAAGTTGCTCAGGCAGCACTCGAAACAAACTATGATTTTAGTGGAGTTCAAAAACCTTCCAATCCTGATGATCTATACTCTTTGCGTTATTCTGAATTTGTAGTACCCCTGGTCAAGGCAGTTCAGGAATTGAATGAAGAGCTTCGGTCTGAAGTATCCGCATTGAAATCACAGAATGCTGAGCTCCTTCAACGTCTTGAAAAACTGGAGGCCATTCTTAATAAAGAGGATTAATATCCGAATAACGTTGAGTGGTTTGTTATCCTGTATCCAAAAGGCAATCATTTTGGCTACTCTTTACTGCCGAAAGGTTAGTACTTCGAAAAATTAAGCTTCATCAGTGGCATCAGTTATCCGATTGATGTTTTTTAAACAAACGCCTGTTTAAAGGCTTGATCTTTCATATATCATAGATCGATCACTTCTTTTCCTTCTCCATGGTCGAATATTGACCATAATCAATGTTCTCATTGATTGCCAGCATATTCTGCGCATCGAACACCCACTACCTTCATTGAACATAAGTTCTTTGTTTCAATGATTTCTGATCGATAAATCATAACAAAATGACCAAATTCTGTAAGCAGGACTAAGGAATAACGATACATTTTTAGAATCGGATTTCAACCTGCTCGGAAACTATTATGACCGGTCCGGGTTAAACTTTACCTGTCAATGTTCTATTTACGCTCAATTTTATAATCAAAGCTGATTGCTTTTGATGAAACATGGAAAAGTCTTCGATACATTATAAATGTTAGAACATTGAAAAGATTATACAAAGCACTCGAAATTCTTCTCCTTCTTTTGGTTTCTATCACAGTGCCTGTCAAAGTAATGAGCCAGTGCAGCGTCTCATACACCACATATACCTACTTCTGCGATCTGGATTCACTGATCCTTGAAGCTGTACCGGAATCAGGTACTGCACCTTATTCTTTTATCTGGGAAACGGGAGAGACGACTCAACAGATAATGATCCCTCTTGCATTGGGTGATTACATGTTAACCATGACAGATGCGACAGGATGTACGCACATCATTAATTGTCATGTTAAACCATTCCCTGAAGTTTTATATTATCCTTTTAATCAAAATGCGTGCGAAGGTGATGTGGTTACGCTCTTCCTGGACTGGTTTAGAGATAGCATTCCAGGCGCAACATATTTATGGTCAACAGGAGAGACAACACCGACTATACAAATCACAGACGATATAACCTGGTCTGCTACAGTGACAGATCCTGCCACCGGGTGTGAATTTGTTATTGTGCCCAATTTTTTTGATTTTCATCCAACACCATATCCGGAAATTGTGGGCCCAACGGAAATTTGTGACGGACAGACAATCACATTAAGCGTCGAAGGAGGACCTTTTGGCAGCACCGTCTGGTATACCTTAGGTATATGGGAAGGAACATATGGAGAGACCTTTGATGTCAGTTCACCTGGAACTTATATTGTCTGGGGCAGCTCATTGGAAGCCGGATACTGCTGGCACCAGGATACAATAGTAATCGGTAATGGCGATATTCCTGATCCTATCGTAACCGGACCACCTGAGTTGTGCGATAACCAGACCGGCACCATCCAGGTCACTAATCATAATCTATACGAAAGTTTTATTTGGAGCAATGGTGAAACGGATTATTCATTTGAAGCGACATTACCAGGAACCTACACAGTAACCGTGACAGAGGAAAGCGGTTGCACAGCCGTTGAATCGATTACCATAGATAATGCGTTGGAAAATGATCTTACCGTTGAGCCAACTGCCGCAACCTGTGGTCAAAGCAATGGAAGCATTGATCTTTCCTATTCACTATCGAACAGTTATGAATACTTATGGTCCAATGGGGCAACCACACAGGATATTGAAAATGTTCCATCCGGAATCTATTCGGTAACGGTGACAGCGCCTGATGGATGTTCTTCTATCATCGAAACAACGATTCCTGAAATCACGATTGACATCGTTCTGAATGAAACCATTATACCAAATACTTCATGCACTGAGTTTAATGGAGCTATTGATTTATTTGTTACACCAGATGAATCTTACTCATACTTATGGTCTAACGGAGCAACAACCCAGGATATTGAAGGATTGTACCCGGGCGTATACTATGTCACGGTGACCACCGGAAATACATGCAGCACCACGGACAATTTTGTTGTCAATGACCTTTCTGCTGCACCGGATGTCGTTTCAGTTATTGAGCCGGCAACGTGTGGAGAAACTAATGGATCCATCGATGTATCACTCATTGGAGGCACAGGTCCATTTACCTATGAATGGTCAGGTGGTGAAGAGACACAGGATATCGCAGACATTCCTGCGGGAACGTATACGATTACAGTGACAGCGTCTGACGGCTGTTCCAGTATTGCAGTCATGGATGTAGCGAATGAAAATCCTCCAATCATCTTAAACGGAGTCATTACACCCAATTCTTCCTGCACTGGATCAAACGGAAGTATTGACCTGACACCTTCGCCGGCGAATGATTATGATTTTAGCTGGTCAACCGGTTCTTCTGCCGAAGACCAGACTGGAATAGGCGCGGGTACATATATTGTGACGGTTACGTTTGGTGCAGCCTGTTCGGAAGTCGACACGTTTGTTGTCACAAGCGAAAGTCTGCCATTTGAAGTGACTGGTAATTCTATTCCCAATTCTTCCTGCAATACTCCGAATGGACAAATTGATCTGACCATTTCACCTGCAGATGCATACATTTACTTATGGTCAGATGGATCTACCAATGAAGATCTGCAAAATCTTGGTGGAGGAATCTATACTGTAACAGTGACGAGTGATGATGGATGTGCTATCTCTTCATCCTTCTCAATTGAGAACCTCAGTTCACCAATTACAGTATCCGGCCTGTCGATTGCTAATACATCCTGCCAGATCCCAAATGGTATGATCGATATTACCGTGAATCCTGCTGGTTCTTATACTTTTATTTGGTCATCAGGAGCAACAACGGAAGATCTTCAGGGAGTATCACAAGGAACATACATAGTGACAGTCAGCGATGTAAATGGATGCACAGCCAGTTCATCATTCACTGTCGATAACCTGAGTGCGGGTTTTACACTTTCTGCCATTCCTGTTGAAAACACCTCCTGTTCCACACCAAATGGATCATTGGATCTAAGTATTAACCCTCCAGGTACATATTCATTTTTATGGTCGAATGGATCTACCACTGAGGATCTTCAGGCACTCAATGGAGGTGCTTATTTTGTGACTGTAACAGATGGGAATGCATGCTCATCTACATCAGTGTTTGTTATATCAAACAACACCATCAATCCATCAATTACAGCATCCGTTACAAATGAGACCTGCGGCGCAGCAAATGCATCCATTGACCTGAATGTCACACCGGTGGGAAGTACATTCCTTTGGTCCAATAATGCTGTGACGGAAGATCTTACTAATATCAATGCAGATACCTTTAGTGTCATTGTCACCGGACCAAATGGTTGTACATCAACAGATACGTTTACAGTCACAAATAGCAGTAACAATTTTACTTTGACTGCAACACCAATTGACAACTCCTCATGTACTTTACCCAATGGCTCTATTGACCTGACCATTACTCCGGCCGGAGCATATACTTTTCTTTGGTCTACTGGTGCTACTTCTGAGGATTTGCAAAACCTCGATGATGGAACATATACTGTGACTGTCCTCGACAACCAAAACTGCTCTTCCACATCGACTTTTACAGTTCTAAACAACACACTTGATCCAGTTATCAGTGATATAATTTCCCCCGCGACTTGTGGAAACGCGAATGGAAAAATAGAACTGACAGTTACTCCTCCAATTGGAAATTCCTTTATTTGGTCTAATGGAGCGTCAACAAAGGATCTTCAGAATATTCAGGCTGGCCTTTATTCACTGACCGTCACAGCTTCCAATGGTTGCTCAACTGTGGCTAGCTTCACTGTTCCGGATAACAATTCCAATTTTGCTGTAAGTGGGACTACTGCAGATAATGTTTCCTGTATCACGCCTAACGGTTCAATTGACCTGACCACTACTCCATCGGGAACTTATAGCTACAATTGGTCTGATGGAAGTTTCAGTTCAAATTTGCAGGACCTCACAGGTGGCATATACATTGTGACGGTGACTGATCAGTTTAATTGCACTTCTACGCAGCAGTTCATTATCGCTAATAATACACTCAATCCTGTTGTAATACCCACGATCACGCCTGCTACCTGCGGTCAAAGCAATGGGTCGATTGATATTTCAGTCAACCTGACTGTGAATAATACTTTCCAATGGTCAAACGGGTTTACAGATGAAGACATTAATAATCTCATACCTGGAACCTATGAAGTGACTGTTACAAGTGAGAATGGTTGTTCCGCAACTATTTCAGTAGATGTGCCTAACCAGAATTCGAATTTCTCAATATCATCTTCACTCACCGATGATGGGTCATGTATCAATGCATCCGGTTCTGTCGATTTAACCATAACGCCTGTCGGTTCTTACTCATTCCTTTGGTCTGACGGGTCTACAACAGAAGATCTGCTCAATGTTGAATCAGGTATCTATGAAGTTACTGTCACGGATAATTTCAACTGTTCCAGCTCAGAATTATTCACCATTGAAGACATAACTACGATCCCTCTCATTTTAGAAATTTTATCACAGGAGACATGTGGTGGAAGCAATGGTAGTATTGATTTAACAGTGATACCATCCAGTGGTAATACGTTTATTTGGTCCAATGGTGCTACAAGTGAGGATTTAATAAATATTCCATCCGGGGTATATACCGTCACTGTCACCAACGCCGGAGGCTGTACAAGAAATTCAGGTTTCAATTTGCCGGGAACCCTACCTGTGGAAATTTCACTGGATGCAGAGTTGAATGGTATTATTTCAGGAGGTACAGTGACTTGCAGCCTTGTGATCAATACCTCTCCTGATATGATCGAAAGCATTTTCTGGTTTCCGGTCGATTTAATTGAATGCCATGATCCCAAATGCTTCGAGCAACAATATACAATTGATGAGACAACCGAGATTTCAGTCATCGTGACAGATACCAATGGATGTCAATCTTCGGATAAACTAATGCTTAGGGTGGATACAGATTTTGAAGTATACATTCCAAATGTTTTTACACCAAATGAAGACGGACCAAATGATCGCTTTACAGTCTTTGCGAATGATGAAGTGGATGAGATTGTTGAACTTGAAATTTTTGACCGCTGGGGCAACTGTGTTTTCATTAAGGAAAATTTTCCTCCCAATGAACCTGCATTTGGATGGGACGGGGATTTTAAAGGAACGCCCATGAATCCTGCCGTGTATGCTTATAGAACAGTTGTGCGCTATTCTAACGGCGAACAGCATTCATTTAAAGGTGATGTCACACTCGTCCGGTAAAATAGAATTTCCAACTATTCCTGCTGAACAAAACTCATTCCTGAGGGATGTGACTCTGATCAGCTATTCCTTTCGCTGAATGATAATTTTCTCTGTGAAGTACTTTGATTCATTTTTGAAAAACAGCTGGTATACACCTGGGACAAATTGATCAATTTCGATGATTTTCACGGGATCATCTACAACTGACTGATAGATCATTTCACCTAATGAGTTGTAGATAGATAATGATAATGGAAGTATTGAGGCTTCTGTTTGAATGATCAATTGTGTAGAAGCAGGATTTGGAAAAAATATTATGCCAGCGTTTAAATTGATTTCTTCATTCGCTGAAACGATAACCTGGAAAGGTATCCTCTCCGAAATGCAGATTATCTCCGGCTTCGTTATTTTCCAGTCATAGAAATAATAATAGTAATCATCGCCATGAGTTGACCCTGTGATCACTCCTGCATCACCAATAGGATATGGATACCCGACTGAACCAGAATTTCGGAATAAATTTCCCTGCGGGCTTGACAGCCGGTGTTGACCTACAGAAACATCAAAATTCAATTCCAGTACATTTATTCCTGCGTGCACGGTGAATTGCTTGAAGGCAACAAGTGAATCACCTGAATATAGATGCACGAATCTAACACCCTGGGGACCGCCAGCCGGCACATACACGGTCACAGAATTCAGGATAAAAGTCTCCCAGGTTTCAAATAGAAGATCACCACCTTGTAAAGGCAATCCTCCCCCACCGATGGTATCAGGTTTACCGCCCGACTGCATTTGGGGAGGATAAAAATTATGTGATTCAACATAATACGTAGCAGAAGAATTAAGTACTGAAGTTTGAAATTCATTTCCTGAAGCCAAAAGATTTCCGCCATCCAATAAATCATACCATTGGATATTATCACCATTCGCCACAAGCAAAACAGAATCACCTGGCATCACAAAAACACTTTCAATGACAGGCACGTCTGCTGGCAGAAAAACGACTTCGATAGTATCCGATTTAATTTGACCGTTAACACAATGTGCATCCACTGCCACTGTATAATGACCACTCTCAGTCACTTCAATGCTCTGAGTCAATATTTCCCCGGTAGACCAACGATAATTCTCACCTGGTGTAGAAAATAATATCAGCGTATCCCCTGCACATAATCTGGTACCGGATGATGGAATGATGGCGGGTACTGTATCCCTCTTCGTTTCCACTTTGATGAGTTGTGAAATTCCTGTACAACCTGCACTATCGATAGCAACCAGGAAATAATGGCCTGCAGAATCAATTGTTGTAAACTGAGTAGTATCTCCATTGGACCATTCATAGCGTATAAATCCTTCCGGACCACTGAGCGAAATACTTTCCCATGAACATAACTGTATGGGACCTGATACATCCAGATGAAGAGATGACAACAAACAATCACTTTCCGGAATAATATGCGATGTATCGATCACCGGATGAATTAACCTGGTGACTACACCTGAAGGCCATCTGATAATCAATGAATCAATAACTTCAGATTGGTCGATACCAAAATGAATATTCAGTGAGCTCATCGGACTAAAGCTTTGGCCTGATCTGACTTCTCTCACCTGGATCCCCCACTCCCCATAGATCTCTACTCTGGCACCTATGCCATTGCGATTGCTTTCAATTCCTACGGGATTTATTTTAATCCAGTGATTTTCATTTCCATCATTGATAAAAAGCCTGTTAGCATGATACACATCCAGGAAGCCATCACCATTGAGATCACCTATCCCTCCAGGCACAACAGGAGCGTCCTGACCCTGAAAAGTCAAATCACCATTGCCGAGATATAGCCGGTTAGATAGATCAGAGAAGATATCCATGAAACCATCATTATTAAAATCACCTGATGAATTTTCAAACGCTCCCAGATCGATGGGTTCGATCCCCGATGCCTGGATCACATCTGTAAATGTTCCATCCCCATTGTTACGATATAAACGATTAGCAAAATCATGATTCACTACAAAAGCATCAAAGTCACCATCATTATCAAAATCCTCTACCGCTGTGCTCCATGATTGTGCATTATCATCAACTCCGGCCTGGGCACCAACTTCTGTGTATGTGCCATCACTGTTATTTCGATACAATAAATTCGTTCTGATCGGATCACCTGGTAATGTACCACCATAACATTTGGAGATATAAAGATCAGTATCCCTGTCATTATCATAATCTGTCCAGATAGCAGAATAATTACCAGGTAAATCAGCGGTGACGATGAGATTGGAATCCGGGACCATTTCGCCATGGCCTGTATTTCTAAATGGCCATGATAGATCCGACTCATGACAAACAAAAGCATCAAGCCAACCGTCATTATTTATATCCGAAATCGTTGATCGCTGACTTTGGATAAATACGGGCATCACCACTTCAGTATAATCCGTACCATTTTCATTCGCCATGACAAATGAAACTCTTTCGCTATGCGCGAAGAGCAGATCATTATAACCATTGTTGTCGAGGTCACCTGCACACAAACTCCAGCTCGGTGGTGCCTGAACCGGAAAATTAAACTGCCGCTGAGTAAAGGATTTGTCAGGTTGTTGATAATCGATGAAAACACCTTTTCCTCCAATGCGGACGATATCATCAAGGAAGTCTCCATTCATGTCTACCACACAATCCTGGTATCCGGAAAATCCTGTAACCGGATTTAATAATTCATTTCGTTGGGTAAAGGCAACAGGTTGTGCTTCGACTTGGAGATAAGAAATGAAAACAAGTAATGTTAACGTGCTCAGCTTCATACTAAGTCAAATATTTATTCTGCCAAATGGTTCGCAATAGCAAATAAATATGCAGGAAAATCAGCTATCCGGGAAGAATGAAAGTCTATATCAAATCAAACAAACTGGTCTGAGGCTTCCGGGTTTTTTCAAAAAGTGAGAGATCATACTCAAAGGACTTTCCATTTGGTAGAAATTTCTTTTTGGCCAGTTCAAATTGCTTTCCGATGATCTCAGCGTATTTCCCTTCGCCCGACATCCTGACACCGAATCGGCTTTCATTCAGAGTGCCACCATGTGTATCCTTGATCCGGTTCAATATTTTATCGGCACGGTCAGGATAAGTCTTTCTCACCCAGTCAGTGAAAATTTCAGCCACATCCCCATTGAGCCGAACGGTAATATAACCGGCATTTTGAGCGCCGGCTTTACTTGTCGCTTCTACAATATCCATTACCTCATGATCTGTCAGTCCGGGGATCAATGGCCCTAACATAGCATGGACAAAAACACCTGCCTTGGACAATTCCTCGATCACCTGCAATCTCTTAGGAATGGATGCAGTCCGTGGTTCCAATAATCTCCTCGTTGCTTCAGTCACTGTATTGATAGAAATAGCTACGGTCACCAATTTCTTTTCAGCCAACCGGCTAAGGATATCGATATCCCTTAAGATCAATGCACTCTTCGTGATGATACCTACAGGATGATTGAATCTCTCAACAACTTCGAGGATCTGTCGCGTGAGTTTGAATTTAGCTTCTGCAGGTTGATAACAATCAGTATTCCCTGAAAGCATGATTGGCGCAGGAATCCATTTTGGGGAGGCCAGTTTTTTGGCAAGGATTTGAGGAGCTTCCCTCTTGATCAGGATTTTCGTTTCAAAATCCAGCCCGGCACTAAATCCCCAGTAGGGATGGGTATTCCTGGCGTAACAATACACACAACCATGCTCACAACCCTGATAGGGGTTCATGGAATACTCCATCCTGACATCCGGACTTTCGACCTTATTGATGAGTGTCTTAGGATGCGTTTCAAGGTATTCCGTTCTGATCTCTTCAGGGGGCGGACTAAAATTGAGGTCTCTGTGCTTAGCCTTCTTGAGCTTACCGTATGGGTTATCGGGGTTTATTTGTGCGCCTCTGCCCTTCATTTTACAGGATTTGCCTGTAAGTTACACATTTTATGACGATATTTCAGTCAAACAAACAGTGTGGCACACTTAGGTGTGGCACACCTAAGTGTGCCACACTG
>JANMVA010000252.1:0-3887 GCA_031392195.1 Saprospiraceae bacterium
CTTCTATGGCGTGAAGGGGTTCAGGACGTTCATAACAGGAGCAGTGGTGCTGATCATTGCAGGAGTGATCGGTAGCTTTATCGGAGACAAGGCCCATCTTCTCTTTTTTCTGACCGAATGGAGAAATTCACCGCTGGATTATTATTTCTATTACATCACATTGTTAGGTGAGCCGCATGGTTTTATCATGTTTGGCATCCTGCTCTGGACGATCTCATGGAAAAGAATGCTCACCGTGCCGATTGCTGGTGGGATTGTGACGCTGGTGAGCTTTATATTAAAACAGCTTTTTCAAAGTGAGCGTCCTGTATTATATCTCGAAAAAATGGGATGGGACGGTCCCTTATCAGTGCTTGACTATCATATCGTGACAGGTCATACCAGTTTTCCTTCCGGACATTCGATGGCAGCCTGGGCACTATTCACACTCATGGCTGCCCATATCCGTAAACCCTGGTTTAGCATATTGTGCTTATTCCTCGCAACATCGGTTTCTATTTCCAGAGTGTACCTGGTTGTTCATTTTTTGCGCGACGTGGTCGCAGGGGCTATGGTCGGAATAGCACTGGGATATGGGATCTATTTTTACTATAAAAAATTGGTTGAAAGGAAACCATTGAAGGATTGAAAATTGTAGTTCGGTTATCCATGCCCTCCAGCAACATTCTGACGCAATGGTGGGATTTTCGCTCCGTTACGACATGCTTTCAAATTTCCCCATGCCCCATGCTCCATGCCCTTTCTTTTTATCTTTACCCTCTAAATCAATCTTATGCGCCATTTCCCCGGTTTCATTTTAAGTGTTTCTATCCTCCTTTCACTGTCAGCCTGTGAAAAATCCAAAGGAACAGCCTCTGACGATGCTTCTGCTTCAACCGGGCTGAAAATCGCCTATGTCAATGGCGATTCCATCCTCAACAACTTTACAGAGTTTAAAGCTGAATCTGAGGCTATGGAGATCAGGCAGCGCCAGGCAGAAGCCGATTTGCAGAAGAAAGGTGCCGCGCTGGAAAAGGAATTTATGGCTTATCAGCAGCGTGCACAGAAGGGAACCATGACCGGTAAGGAAATGGAAGCACAGGAAAGATATCTTTCAGGAAAACAGGAAGCGATCCTGGCTGAGCGCGATCAAATCGCAAAGGAGATCCTCGATGAGACTTCTGCCATCAATGACCGTTTGCAAAAAGTGATCCACGACATCCTCAACGAGATTAAGAAGGAGGAAGGCTATGATTTCATCATGAGCTATATCGAAGGCGGTCCCATTCTTGTCGCTGATGAGAAGTATGATATCACAGAGCGCGTGCTGAGGGAATTAAATAAAACTTCTTCCGGAGATACGACGCCACCAGATACGACTAAGGCAGAGTAATCAGATCCTCAACACTACATTTTTAAACTGGGATGTGATCTGTTCGCGCACCCTGAGCAGATCCGTGTGCATCCGCAGATGAATGATCGTCTCTTCATCATTGCCCGAAGTTTGCAACTCCTGAATTTTAGCCTGGTTCTTTTCGATCTGGCTCATGATGACCTTTAGTTTCATGCGGAGGATCGCATTGTGTGCATCTTTCTTAAAGTTATCATCCGGATGTAACTGCACCTGCAACGGGATATCGTGTTCATCCCAGCTTGCATATTCATAAGGCGCTGTGAGCAATTCAATCGCCATGTGTTGGATCTCCCGGTCAGGATGTTCGGTGAAGTAAGATGCCGATGGTGATTTATCCTGTTCGATGAGGGAGTGATATATCTCAATGATCTTTTTATAGATCGGGTGCTGGAATTCATCCATGATGTCCAACAAGCCGCCTATCATGTATTTGCTCAGTGGATTGACCGGCGAGTCAGGAATATTTTTCGTTCCATAGGTAAGTAATATGCGAACGATGTCACGCTCCTGGTATTGATCATCAACACCGCGGATGTTGTGTACGGTCGGATCGAAAGGACCGGACTGGTTATCAAATACCTGCTTCTGCGTTTTGGTTTCATAATCAGCCGTATCTCTTGGGATACCCTGTCTTTTTTGATTGAGGAATTCCGCCACGGCTTTATTCGTTTCCCGGACGAGAATTTGCTCATCGATCTTCATCAGGTGAGCACATTCCTGGATGAAAGTTGCTCGTTTGATTGCTTCAGGAATTCGTGCAAGCGTTTCGACAAGATCTTTGGTGAGCGAGGCTTTTCTCATCGGATCACCCTCAGCTTCTTTGAGAAGCATGTTAGTCTTAAAGAGAATGAAGTCCTTACTGTTATGCTTGATGAAATCCTGGAAGCCAGCCATACCCTGCTTCTGAATAAATGAATCAGGATCATCACCTTCCGGAAATAAGGCAAGACGAACATCCACATTCTCTTCAAGGATCATGTCGAGTCCGCGCATGGCAGCTTTGATACCTGCAGGATCGCTATCGTAAAGGACAGTAATCCGGGTAGCGTATCGCTTGATCAACCTGATCTGGTCAGGGGTAAGTGATGTTCCTGAAGAAGCAACTACATTCTCGATGCCGGCCTGGTTCATACTGATCACATCTGTGTAGCCTTCCACCAGGAAACAGTTGTCCTCATCCCGTATGGCCTTTTTGGCATTGAATAGCCCGTATAGGACTTTCCGCTTATTGTAAATCTCCGTTTCGGGAGAGTTGATGTATTTGGGGCTTCTTTTATTATTTGTCAGCTGACGGCCGGCAAAGGCGATCACCTTGCCCGAAATGTTAAAAATTGGGAATATGACCCTATGTCGAAAAAAATCACCGTCCCCCTGGGTGATCAATCCTGCTCTTTGAAGGATTTCTTTGGTAAAACCCTCTTTAAGGGCTGCCGTAACCAATGAGTCGGGTGATTGAGGGGCGTAACCCAGCCCAAAAACCTCGATAGTCTTATTCCGAAAACCTCTTTCTTTAAAATAGGTCATTCCTGCTTCCTGCCCTTCATCAGTACTGAAAAGCTGGTTTTTATAGAACCGGGCGGCGAATTCGAGAACCTTGTAGATAGTCTCCCTTTCCCGCTCAGCCAGAAGGGATTCGGCGTCCTGACGGGTCTCTTCCAATTGGACCCCATACTTGTTTGCCAGGTGTCGGATAGCCTCTGGATAATCGTAACCCTCATGCTCCATGACGAAGTTTACGCTGTCACCACCTTTCCCACAACCAAAGCATTTATAGATGTTCCGGGTGGGTGAAACAGAGAAAGAGGGTGTTTTTTCATGGTGGAATGGGCATAATCCGACAAGATTGCTCCCACGGCGCTTCAGATTGACAAAGTCCTGCACGACCTCCTCTATACGAGCCCTTTCCAAAACCTCATCAATGCTTTTACGGCTGATCATCAGACTGGCAAAACTAGTCCTTTAGACGATTTAATCGAAATAAGAGATTATTCTCTTGTGGATACAATTTAAGGATATTATATTTGTTTGCAGTTAAGTCTATAGGACTCAGAAGCTGCCACAAACTAGAATTCTTGATACGTTTTTAGGGTGTTCTCATAGTGTGTTCTTACCCGCTTTCCCTCAAGGAAGGCGGGTTTTTTTATACCTTTAAGTAAATTTGCTAATTCTTTGATTTTCAACTTTTTAAGCAAATATTATGACAAGCTTTGCGATCATCGGTTTAGGGAAGATGGGCTCAGCCATCATGGCCATCCTGAAGGCCGACCAAAAGGCAGAAGTTCATCCCTTCAACAGGCTCAAAAGTGAGGATTTGGGCACTCTAAAACAGTGCAATGTTGCCATCGAATTTACGGTTCCGGAAGCAGCATTTGCTGTCATCAAACAGTGTCTTGAAAACGGAATTCCGGTTGTCTCAGGGACCACCGGGTGGCATCAAAATCAACTCAAAAGTGATGTTCATACCAATGCTGAAATTGGATGCGTACAGGAATCT
>JANMVA010000278.1:0-10032 GCA_031392195.1 Saprospiraceae bacterium
AGCTATTGATATCCGGAGAAATTTTAAACCCCCATATAGAAAATCCAAATAACAATGAGAATACAGCTCCTTTGTAAAAGAGGTTGATCCACGCATTGTCACTCAATGGCAACCAGTCACTGATAAACCATGCGGCGATCCCAAAGGCGATGACCGGAATCAGTTTCGTGCTGAATGGCTGAAATCCAAACTTGATTTTTATAAAGATGAATTTCACTACATTAAACAGGAAGAAGGAAATACATGTTGCCATAGCCGCCCCGGTAATTCCGTACAGCTTGATCAGGATGAGGTTTAAAGTGATATTGGTCACCGCCAGGAAAAGTGTCAGATAGAGATTGAATCTGTAGTGTTTTGAATAAATGATAATCTCATTATTGATCCCGGTCATCATATCCCACACCTGGGCCAATCCAAGAAAAAATACCACATAAGCACCCTGTTTCATTTCTTCTGTATTTGGCATGATCTCAAAAATGAAAGGAAGCACTGTCCAGATCAGCAGAAATAATCCAAGCCCGACAATCGTCATGTTAAGTGAAGATTTCCGATAGATAGATCTCACTTCTTCAAGGTTGCCTGACTCTATATGTTGAGCGATCACGGGGCCGGATATCGTGGCGATAGCCCGCATGGGTTTAGCGATCACTTCAGATACAGCATATGAAACTGCGTACAGACCTCCAGCTTTAAACTGGATCATACTCGACACCATCAACGCATCAATCCTAAAGGCCATCTGGCTTCCGATGCCTGACAATAATCCGTACCAGGAGTATTTAGAGTATTCCTTCAGTGTCTTTTTATCTTCCAGGATCATTGGCTTTGTCAGACGGTACTGGCCCAATGAATACAAATACAAAGTCATCGCGAGGGTGACAAGGATATAGGAAACAACGATCCCAATCACTACACTCCCAATCGTCAGGTAACCTTTGAGATAACCAAATACAAGGATGGGCAGAATGATCTTGATCGTCAGGTTTTCAAACGCAGAAGGAATGACGATGCGCCGAAAATTTGAAATATAACGAGCCAACAAATTGGATAATCCAATGCAAAAAGTGAGTGGGATCACATAATTGATAAAATCACGATAGAGCTGGTTTCGATCATCAAAGAGATGCTCGCTCATCAATTGACTGATCCAGGGAAAAACCAGTAGGAATAGTAAAAACCCGCCTGCATACACGATCAGCAACCACGATAAAAGTCCTTTATGAGCAGAAGCTTCATCCTGGTATCGCGGAAAAAACCGCACAGCAGATGTGGGACTGCCTAATAAAACAAGGATGGTAGCCAGGACGGATGCATCGATCAGGGCTCTATACAAACCGATCACCTCCAATGCATCGGGATAAATAAAAAGGTTGGACAAAACCCCAATCCCAATCCCAATGAAACTGATGATGCTGTACTTAAATCCCTGGCGACGGATGACTCCCATTATCCTTTCTTTTTACCGGGATGTTGCTTGCCTGCATGAATGACAGGGCTGCCGGAATGATGTGTTGTCGTAGTGAAGAATTGCTTTATATGCTCACAAATATACACTACCTGCGATGATGACAATTCTGGATACATAGGAAGTGACACAACTTCTTCACTCGCCTTTTCTGCTTCGGGGCAGTTGACAAATATTTCCAATTGTTCTGTAGTTACGCGCAACTTTGACAGCGCAATCGGATAATGAATTCCAGTCTCGATGCCGGCAGCTGATAGATATTTTATGAATTCTTCTCGTCTTTCTTTCCTGATCCTGATCACGTATAAATGATATACACTTTCGCTTTCAGCAAACAGAGCAGGTAATTGGATTTGCTCCACACCTTTCAGTAATTCTCCATATTGTTTGGCCACTTTGCGGCGGGCTTTAATCCAATCATCCAGATGAACTGCTTTGACATTGAGAATGGCAGCCTGAATTGTATCCATGCGGCTGTTTCGACCGAGGATGATGTGATCATACTTACTGGTTCGGCCATGATTTGCCATTTTAAAAGCAATGTCATGATACTCTTCATTGTTGGTCGTGATGGCACCTGCATCTCCGTAAGCACCCAGATTTTTGCCGGGATAAAAACTGAATGTTCCAAAATCACCAAGACTACCCGCCATGAGTCCTTTATACTCTGCTTTATGTGCCTGCGCTGCATCTTCAATCAGATGCAACTTCTTTTTTTTACATAACGCAATAATCGGATCCATATCGGCCATCTGACCATACAAGTGAACAGGGATGACAGCTTTGGTTCTGTCTGTAATCAGTGCTTCAATTTTTTTTGCAGAAATTGAATACCGTTGTGGATCTATGTCGCATAAAACAGGAATGGCACCGACATTGCAAACAGCTTCCAGCGTTGCGACAAATGAAAATGCAGGTACGATCACTTCATCCTTTCGCCCAATCCCCAGTGCGGTAAGTGCTATCTCCATGGCATCGGTTCCATTCGCACACGGAATGCAATAAGCTGTATTGGAAATGTTGGCAAATTCGACAGCAAATCTTTTCACTTCATCACCACCAATAAAATGTCCGGTACGGATCACACCTTCGATCGCCTCATCGATTTCTTTACGGATGGATTTGTATTGGGCGACCAGGTCCACTAAGGGAATATGCATACCGGACTTGACCATAGGGTTTAAACAGGATTATTTCAGCTTTAATAAACTTTCCGGATGATCTTTCAGGAAGGCTGTAATCTCAAGCCACGCAGGATTACCGGATTCATAGGAAATAAATTTTCCTGTATGAAATAACGCTTCCATCTCTGAAATATGTTTTTCATCAATTCCTTTTCTCTCCGCACCAAGCCTGTTAAACCTGAATATGCGGGCCGGGTTACCTCCCACTAGTGCGAAGGGAAGAATATGCTTTGAAATCACCGATTGCATTCCGATCATCGCATTGCCACCGACATGAATACGCTGATGAACTGTAGCCCCCATCCCAATATTCGAATGCTCACCAATTTCAACATTTCCCCCGAGCAATACACCGGCACTCAGCACTACACCTTCCTGGATAATACAATCATGAGCTACATAACCCTTGTTCATGATGTACACCTTATTATGAATCCTTGTTTCGTAAGTATAAACAGGTGAATGTACACACGTAAATTCACGAATGACCACTTCATCACCAATCGCTACTCCACCCTCTTCGACAAAGCGATCACCTTTTGCACCCATTTCACCAAAGGCACCTACTGAAACAGATGGATAGAAGATGTTCTGGTGACCGATCGTCACATTATTTTCAAAACATACACCGGTCTTTAATACATTATCATCACCCATCGAGATGTTGCCTCTCAGCACAACATGGGGACCGATTGTATTACGCGAGCCCATCCGGATGTCCCCTTCGAGGATCGCAGTCGGATGGATATTATTATGAAGTTTAATTTCTTCCATGGCTCCTTCCGAGTTGATATATACGTTCGATGATCTCAACTGTCTTGAGGCCGTCGTATGCATCGGTCATGATCTTTTCTTTTCCTTCCAATGATTTGATGACATTGTCGATCACTTGTTCATGGTTTGACATGGAACCTTCATAATCACCATAGTTATTCGCCGGGCCACTTTCCGGAATATCATGAATATCAAATCCGTCTGTCACCTGGTATTCAATCGTGTTGAGATATTTTCCCCCGATCTTGATCGTTGCATTCTCAGCGAAGATGGTGATGCTACCTTCCATATTTCGTTTGAAAGCAGAAGTTGTATAATGCAAAATGCCCGGAGCATTGGATGATTTTAATACAAAAGACACAACACCCGTATCTTCGAAATCGATGAGCTGTTGATGACTAACATTTGAAAGTTGAGCGTGCAGGATGTCTATGTCTCCAAAGAGGTAATATACGACATCGATAAAGTGACTGAATTGGGTAAACAACGTACCACCATCCTGCTCTTTCTTCCCTTTCCAATCGGAATTTTTGTAATAGGTTTCATTTCTGTTCCAATAACAGTTGATCGCGATCGAAAGGACTTTTCCCAACTTACCATTTTCGATCAGCTGCTTCATTGCCTGGACGGGTGGATTGAACCTGTTTTGTTTCACCACAAAAAGAGACTTCCCTTTTTTAAGGGAAACATGGATCATGCTCTCGCAATCAATTTTCCGGATGGCCATTGGTTTTTCAACCAGCACATGCTTGCCTGCCTGTAGAGCTGCAATTGTAATTTCTGCATGTGTATGATTAGGTGTGCAAACCGTCACTATATCGATCGAAGGATCATCCAGTAATTCATTCAGTGATTGATATGCTCGTGAATCAGGATACTCATGTACGAAAACTTCATTCCTTTCAGGTTTAATATCATAAGCACCTGCAAGACGTGCGTCAGCGTTCGACAGGATGACACCGGCATGGCGCGACCCGATCTTGCCATATCCCACGATCGCGAATGAAATCATTTATTTCTTTTCTTCGGATTGATGGATCTCTTTGTCTTCACGGTCTCAACCGCATGGACAGGTAACATGGGTGGTGGTGTAGACAGCCATCGGTATAACCCGTATAATAAACCGATCATAATCAGTGATGAGAAGATGAGCGAGATTATTTCTCCTACTCTGTAAGACTGCGGATCAAATTTAAAACGGATCTCATGCTGACCGGACGGGATTTTCATTGCCCTGAGTATATAATTCGCCCTGATGTGCGGTGCTTCTTTTCCATCGACATATGCCTTCCATCCTTTATTAGGTCCGTACCAGATATCTGAAAAAACGGCTAACTGGTCACTGGAAGCAGACGACCGGAAGACCAATTCATCAGGCGTATAACTCGTCAATGTGATCTCTCCTCCTTTCACCGGATCAAATCCTGTAACCTCATCCGCAAACTCCTTGTGTACATATGCATTCATCCGAAGATCGGTTGTGTCCAATGCTTCAAGTTCTTCCCTGCTGGTGTTGACCATATTGATATTTTCAACAAACCAGGCATTGCCCATCGCTCCGGGATTGGGCCTGACGGCAGGTTTGTTTTCACTTTCATTGATGATAAAATATTTGGTATTCAGCATATTGAGCACATTCTGATTACCCTTGCTGATATAGCGGTCGATCATGTCCTGGTAGCGCTGAAACTTCGCAGGGTTATATCCGCCAACTGTACGGTGATGATATGATGCCATGGAGGAATTAAACGGATCAGCTGTCAGATCATGCACCCGGTAATACAATGCAGGATCCTGGAGGATCTGTTCGTCAACAGGCCGCAGCTTATACGCATCTTCTAATGTGCGTTTAGGATAAAAATCATCAGTTGCAATGTATCGCCTGCCTACTGCCCATAAATCAGCGATGATAAATAATCCTAATCCGGAAAGTAAAAGCCATTGCTTGATCTTTCCCTGGTGATATACATAGATGACAGCAGCACATAATAGCACCCATATGAAAGACCTCCATGCATCGCCTGTCAATGCAGATTTACGGTCTGCTATCAGTGCATCAATATTCCATCCTTGCTGTCCAAGCTGAGCATCATTTGGCCCGGCGAATGACATCAGAGACGGGCCAAGTAAAGCAATCAGCAGACATAATCCTCCAACAATGCCAAGCGCTATCCAGATCGGACGAACGAAAGATTTTTGATGGCCTTTCAGAAAACCACCAAGTCCCATCGCTGCTCCGATAGGGACCAGCAATGCCGTGACACTTAAAATGGAATTGGGTGTTCTGAATTTATTGTAAAGTGGTAAAAGATCGAAGAGTGGTTTATTAAGAATGGCAAAATGCTTACCCATCGATAATAGTAGCGACAGGAAGATGGCAGCCACCAACCACCATCGAATCGAAGGCCGCATATAAAACAATCCAAAGACTAAAAGAAAAAGTACGGAAGCTCCAAAATATTGAGGCCCGGCTGTAAATGGTAAAGAACCATGATACAATGGCATGCCAAATGATGGGTCCACTCCTTTCGAGCGTAAATCTTTGACGACGGCTGCATTGTCAGACAGCGTTTCAGAACCACTCCCCCCTGCAGCCCGCGGAATAAACGTGGAGAGCAGATCTTTGAATCCATTGCTCCATCGCATCGCATATTCCCAATCCAATCCCTGGACGCTAGACGAACTATTTGGATCTATTGGTTGCTCGAGCACCGGTCCACCGCGCATCGTATCACTGCTGAATTCAATTGTCGTCCACATCTTGGAAGCATAAGAACCTAATCCAATCACAAGGCCGGCCAAAAGGATTGCACTTGCTTTGATAAAGTCCCTCATTTCTTTTTTCTTGATTGCGACTACCAATGCAATGATGTAATACAGAATGAGGAACATCCCCAGATAATAGGTCATCTGGATATGATTAAACAAAAGACTTACACCTATACCGATTGTAAAAAGCAAACCTCCAACTATGTATTTTTTCTGGAAGACAAGCAAAATGCCTCCGACTACAAATGAACTCCAGACGATGGTCATGAATTTCGTGACATGTCCTGCTTCATAGAGCGAGATCTGATTAGTTGTCAAACCAAATGCGACCGCCCCTAGCATGGAAGGCCAGTGTCCCACCCCCAGGCACAGCAAAGTGATATAACAACAAAGCATGGCTGCGAAAAAATAGCCAATGGGCCGCTCGATGAATAATTTACTGGCCTCACTCAACCATACCGTCAGGTTGTTTTTCTGAGGAGCACTCATCTGGAATGTCGGCATGCCTCCGAACATCGAATTGGTCCAAAGCATGATCCGGTCAGTCTTTTCCTGCCAGACGACCGCTTCCTGCATCATGGCTTTGGCCTGGATCAGGTCACCCTGCTGCAGGACCTTTCCCTGAAGCTGAGGCAGAAAATACATCACACTGAGGATCAGGAAAACAGCTGCAGCCATTAGGGGCTGGATCAATTTGCCGCCATAGATCTTTTTCATCGTCCTGTTTTAGTCAATGGCCAAAGATATTATTAATTCCACCTTATCTTAAACGGGCACTTTCCATCCGGAATACAGCCTTTAGGCCGGTTTCTGTATCCTGTAAAAAGCTACTGAAAATTGAATGAAGGCTCTTTTCCAAGGACGTATGCTATCTTGTATGCCTATGATAATAACCAGGAATTTTTTCCTTCTCATGAGCCTGTTAATCTTGCAACATAACGGAATGACCCAGTCAAATCTTGATGTTCAGGGCCACAGGGGTTGCCGGGGCCTCATGCCTGAAAACACACTCCCTGCCTTCATGAAAGCCGTTGAATTAGGGGTTACCACACTTGAACTTGATCTGGTGGTCTCCGCTGACAAAGAGCTGGTTGTTTCACATGAACCATGGATGTCACACATCATTTGTTCTTTTCCAAAAGGAATGCCGGTCACGAAGGGCGAACAAAAAAGCCTTAATATTTATAAAATGCCCTATAAGGAGGTGCAGACTTTTGATTGCGGTATGCGGGTTCATCCTGATTTTCCCAACCAGGTAAAAGTTAACACCATAAAACCTACACTCAATATGGTCGTGAGATCGGTGAGACGTTTTGCTGCTGATCAACATTACCGCGAACCTGCTTATAATATTGAGATCAAATCAGAAGAAAAATATTATGACGTCTATGTTCCAAAACCGGATGTTTTTGTAGAATTAGTCGTCAGTGAAATCAAAAGGCTTGGCATTGAAAACCAAACCACGATCCAATCATTCGATGTCCATGTACTGGAAGAACTCAATAAAATTAAAGACAGAAATTTCAGGATAGCGTTTCTGACAGGAAGGGGCAAGAAGTTTACTAAAAATCTAAGTAAGCTGAGCTTTAAACCGGACATCTATAGTCCGAACTATAAACTACTGAAGGAAAGTGCGATCAAGGAAATCCATGAGCTGGGGATAAAAGTGATCCCGTGGACGATCAATCAGAAAACCGAAATGGATGAATTGATTCGCTGGGGTGTTGATGGGATCATTACTGATTATCCGGACTTGCTTGCCGGCAAAATAGTCACTGTCAATATTGAATGAAAAAATTGGCCATCGTCATATCATTATTCTTTTCAGTGAATCTCACCGATGCACAGGTGATCTATGTTAGCTCGGAATTTGACCTGTACCGGCTTGACCTGGCAACATGCGATTATGAATATGTCTTTAGCCTTCCATTGCATTTAAATGATCTGGCTTTCCATCCTGATGGTACTTTTTATGGGTTGGATGGTAGTGGAAGACTGTTTATCATCGATCCTAAGACAGGAGAACATTGGGTCATTCATACATTTCCCGGATCCTCATTTACTTCTTTGACCGCCAGCGCGAATGGAATCATATACGCAGCCAGTGACAAATTGTGGTCATATAATAAATGGAATGATCAGGGCACACTCCATGGTGACTTACCCCATCAGGCATCCGGTGACCTCACGTATAACAATGGCAACCTTTATGTAGCCACGGTTCTCAATAAAATCATTCTTGTCAACATTGCTAATCCTTCATCCAGTGTTGAAGTCATGGAAGCTGATATCCCGGGAGAGATCTGGGGCATTGTCTCCTATGCAGAAAATTGTGAGGACGTCAATAGTTATGGAATATCGAATGGCAACTCAATCATTTATTTAATTGATTTTGAAACAAAAACACTGGAGCCGGTTTGTCAGCTTAATATTGAAGTTTGGGGAGGAGGAAGCACCTATGAATTTTACGGATCCGATCCGGTGTATATCGATACACTGAAACAAACAGATCCTGTATGTAATGTTCAGAATGGATCCATCACCCTTGAGGCACATGGTGGTATTGGACAGTTAACTTACTCATTAAACGGAGGACCATTTCAAAACCAAAATACATTCAATAATCTGCCCGGTGGCATTTATACGATAGCTGTACAGGATAAAAATGGATGTTCGATCACGCGTGAATTCGTGTTGCCGGATCCGAATCCATCGATAACCCAGATCTCCGTGGAACCAACATTATGCGGAGAAGATAATGGAGAGTTGAATATAGAGGTCAATGGTGGCAGCGGCCAGATTGAATACTCGATAGATCAGGTTACATTTCAATTGACACCTCATTTTGAAAATTTAAGTCCGGGCATTTATACCATTTCCATTCGCGATGCGGCGGGATGTATGTCGACAGCAAATGCTGAAATATATTCTGTCCCTTCATCTCTAATTGATAATATCCTGGCCATATCGGGCAAGTGTGATATTAACGAAGGCTACGCCATCGTGTTTGCGGATGGCACTAATATTCAATATTCCTTAGATGGTGTTTTATTTCAGCCAGGTAATGAATTCGATCATTTATTGCCCGGTGAGTATACAGTGACAACTCAGGATGAAAACGGGTGCACGGACACAGCCAGTTTTGAGATCTTACCTGCTGTCCCATTGATCCTGGATGAGCTAACACAAACCGGATTTGATTGCCAATCCACAAAAGGCACACTTGAAGTCACCTATGCAGGAGGTACGGGTCAAATTCTATATTCCCTGGATGGCTCCGCATTTCAAACAGGAAATCAATTTACAAATGTGGGTGCTGGTTCTCACACAGTTCTGATCATTGATGAGATAGGCTGTGAAGATTCAGGCACAATTGAAATAGCCCCACCGGCAGGTGAGTTGACAATTGACAATATAGTTTCCCATTCTGCGGATTGCGGAGAGAAGAATGGAACGATTACACTCAACGTGACCGGAGACAATGGAAATCTTTCGTTCATATTGAATGAAGGATTATCCCAAAGCTTTGGGTCATTTAATAATCTGGCGGCAGGTATGCATTATATCACCATCACGAATGATGCCGGTTGTTCAATCGATACAAGTATCCGGATCAGCCAGTTGAATTGTGATATCTATATTCCCAATACTTTTTCCCCTAACCGTGACCAGGTCAATGATCTCTTTGAATTATCGACAAGTGTGAATTATGACATCACCATTCTTAAATAATTAATTTTCGATCGTTGGGGCAACCTCGTGTATTCCGCCAGTGATTTTTCGATCCAATCGGATGAATTCTGGTGGGATGGAACTATACGACGACTGGCTGCCGGTGCC
>JANMVA010000309.1:0-5565 GCA_031392195.1 Saprospiraceae bacterium
AAAACATTCATGTACTGAAGGAGTGAACGGTTCGGTTGCGATGTGTATCTCTTCATTAGATACATGTGATTACGATCCGGGCAACCAGGCTTCTTTGGTTTTCTCCGTGACGATCACTCCTGATCCGGATACTGCTGTTCAGATCACAGGGATTAGTTTCTTCGAGAAAGCACCATTGACCTACAGCTGGATCAGTGGTGGCACAGGCCCGAATAATTATCCAACATTGTTTGGTTTGAGAGTGCTGCGTAATGGCACAGAAATATTCAGGCAGGAAGATATCCCGACGAATACGAACTGGACAGAAAGAATATTCGATTTTATCGGAAATAAGGATTTCATCACTGGTCAGCCGGTGACCTTCCAGTTTGTATTACTTCCTTATTGCCTTGTCGGAAATTGTGAAGAAGTAAATGCATGGGACATCGATGAATTATTTGTCCAGGCGAGTTGTGTCTCTTTATCTGCACTCAACAAATCAATTGCAGGTGATGTAGTCACTCCAAAAGGAAAGTATGTCAGAGATGTGGAGATGAGACTTGCTGACAATGCCCAGTTTACTGATCACAAAACCAACCTGACAAATGCTGATGGGCATTATGTAATTGGAGAAAATCGTCCGTTCAAAGGATATTTTCTGGCAGGATATAAAAACACCAATTTCAGAAATGGTGTCAGCACACTGGATCTGATCCATATGCAAAAGCACCTGTTGGGCATTGCTCCATTCACATCACCTTACCAGTTTGTTGCTGCTGATGCTAACAGAAGTCATTCGGTGACAGCGATCGACCTGATCGAGTTCAAGAAACTACTTCTTGGGATATACGATGTGTTGCCAAAGAATACATCCTGGAGATTTGGAAATGCGTATGAATCCTATGAAGGCAGTTATCCCTGGGGCTTTAAAGAAACCATTGAAATCGAATACCTGCTGGAGGACGTCAATGATGCCCATTTCGTCGGTGTCAAAATCGGTGATATCAATGGTGATGTGAAAACGGATCTGAATAGCAGCATTTCATCACGAAGCAATGAGACTCTTAATCTGGTTCTCAAGGTGCACTCTGAGATGGGTCATCAGCCATTGCGAATAGATGTGACAGCTGAGCAATTCAACCAGGTCGCAGGAATGCAGTTTGGTCTGGAGCTCAATCATCTGACTATTCTCGAGGTGATCAGTGGAAGCTTAAACGTTACTGCTGATAACTACAAGAATGCAAGTGGAGAGTTCAATTTGAGCTGGACCTCAGTGGATCCTCTTACAGTAGCAGATGGACAGGTGTTATTCAGCCTGATCGTAAAGCCGGAAGGTTTGTTTGAGATTGAAACGATGATTCGTTTGAATAATCAGCTGATCATGCCGGAAGCTTATATTGGTGATGATCTTCAGACAGTCGATGTGTCGATCAGTGATCGCCAGGCAGAAGTTGTTGAATCAGGAAATCATTTATTTGCGAATGAACCGAATCCATTTTCTTCCAATACCATTGTTCGTTTTCAATTGGAAAAATCAGGCGCTGCTATACTGCAGTTCTATGATGTGTCCGGAGCGTTATTGCATGTCGTCAAAGGTGAATTTGAAAAAGGAATTCACGAAGTTGAAGTGCAGCAATCGGATTTGGGGATGAGGGAAGGTGTTGTGATTTGCAGGCTTGAGTCGGGAGATTTTGCGGCAACACAAAAGATGGTTTTAATCAGGTAATTTTTGATTCATTCAAACATTCAAAGGGACTTAAGAGCATGATTTGCTTTTAAGTCCCTTTTTTAAATGTTTCCCCTAAAGGAGCTTAAAAAATGTGAAATGGTGAAAAGTATATTGATACATGCCGTCACCGCGTTTAGCACCTTGACGATTTTGTACTTGTTTCTGAAAGTCATTCAAATTGAAGATCAGCATTTAGTGCAACCTGGATGGCATACGACAGTTATTACCGGCAAGCCTCTGCTGATGTTTTCGTTGATCTCTTTGTTGATTATAACTTTAATTTCAAATCTTATTTTTTCAATCATCTCGAGGGTAATGAATGAAGATCGTAGCACGAAAGAAATGACTGATAAGTTGGGATAGAATGAAATACTTTGGTAATTCTTAAAATCATTCAGGTATGAATTTCATCATTAGTGCGATCGGAAATACACCAATGGTGGAATTAAAGCACGTTGTTCCTCCTGGTTGTGCCCGGATCCTCGTTAAGCTTGAGAGTGCCAATCCAACCGGTAGCATGAAAGACCGGATGGCGAAGGTGGCCATGGAGCGAGCTGTTGAAAGAGGATTGATCAGGCCTGGTGACACAGTTGTAGAGTATACAGGTGGGAGCACAGGTGTTTCACTATCCTTTGTTTGTGCGGCGATGGGGTATCGATTCCATGCAGTGACTTCGGATGCATTCAGCCTGGAGAAAAGGCTCACGATGAAAGCCTATGGTGCTGTCGTGGATGAGATAGAAAGTGATCAGCAAAAGATCACACAAGAGTTGATCAGGGCGATGATCGCCAAAGCGAAATCACTGAGTCAGCAGGAAGGTCACTGGTGGTTCGATCAGCTCAACAATACAGATGCTGCAGAGGGATATTATCCGATGGGGGAGGAGATCTTTACTCAATCCGGAGATCAAGTGGATGCGTTTGTTCATTCCATAGGAACTGCGCATAGCATTCATGGTGTATCCTATTCCTTGCGGAAATTGAATCCGGAAATTCAAATCATAGCAGTCGAACCATCAGAGTCATCGGTGTTGTCCGGCAACAATAGTGGTTCGCATAAGATTGAGGGAATCGGGATTGGGTTTTTACCTCCCCTCTGGCATCCTGAGTTGGTGGATGAGATTCTCACGGTCAGTACAGAAGAAGCGATGAAGATGGCCAGGAGACTGGCGAAAGAAGAGGCGATTTTTGGAGGTACTTCTTCAGGGGCAAATGTGGTAGCGGCGATAAAAATTGCAGAACGACTTGGTTCCGGGAAAACAGTGGCTACGTTGATTGTTGATTCGGGGTTGAAGTATGTGTCGACAGCTCTTTATCAGAATATTCAAGAATAGTGGATGATTCCATGGCGATTTGATTTTCGACTGTTCTGTTGGTTGTCCCTTGCATTCATATTATGCACTATTATCGGAACCGTTTCTCATGAGTTCGGACATTATATTGTTGCAGAGCTGATGGGTTATGATGCTACGATCCATTATGGGTCTACAAGCGTTTCAAATACGGTTGACTATCGTCAGGTTAGTAGTCTGAGTCCTATATGGATTACAATTGGGGGACCTGTGCAAACAATGTTAACGGGCACTTTCGGATTATTAATCCTGTGGTTGAGCCGCAGATCATTTAACCAAACTTCTGATCTCAGTTATACTCAATGGTTTTTCATTTTCCTATCACTCTTCTGGCTCCGTTTTCCAGCCAACCTGGCAACATGGATTTTAGGCTACTTAAGGTCAGGACGATTAGGTCTCAGGGGAGATGAAATTGGAATAGCCCGTTATTTCAAATTGCCGGATTGGTCAATTGTCGTTTTAACTGCAATAATTGGATTCCTAATATTGACTATAATTATATTCAGGATTATTCCGAAGCATCAACGGTTCACCTTTATCATTTCAGGACTTGTTGGTGGGATTGCCGGGTATGTTTTATGGCTTTATTTGATTGGAAAGTATATTCTGCCTTAGGTACCAAATGATAGCAGGAAACAGTATTCAGTATCTGTAGTAGAGTTAAAAATAATGTCTACTCTTAAATCTAAATTCTAAAATCCCATGCTTCGACCTACAACCCTCATCCACGTGCTACAGCTTAGCAACCATCCAAAATCATCATCTGTTCATAATTTTCTTGCGATGTGTCAATCCCCACTTTCGCAATTCATTGATCACATGCTCCAGGGACTTTCCATGTGCCGTAATAGAGTACTCCACGGTCGGTGGAAAAGTGTCATAGACTTCTCTTTTGATCAGTTGATTGGCCTCCAGGTCCTTTAATTCTTTGGACAGCACTTTATCGGTGATGCCATGAACTTCTTTAGAGATTTGCCCGAATCTTTTCGTGCCAAATGACAAAGAACCGATGATGGCCAGCTTCCATTTTCCATTCAAAACTTCCAAAGCATCACGAACTGGGCGGATGATATCCTGGCAGTTTTCATGTTTTAATCCTGTTTCTTGCTTGATGGTTGGCATAGTGCGCGTTTTACTTTCCAAAAGGATAGTGCTATCTAAAAGGATAGTGCTATACATTAGATAGCAAATGTACGTAAGTTTGCATTGTAAAACAAATTAAATGTCTTAAAATGAAAACAACAAAAATCACTTATTGGACTGTTACGATTCTCTTTGCCCTGCTGATGATCTTTTCGGCCTATTCCTATTTTACCGATCCAACAGTGAAGGAGGGTTTCGCGCATCTGGGATTTCCGGATTACTTCCGCGTAGAGCTTGGTATTGCTAAAGTCATTGGGGCCGTCTTATTGCTGATACCGTTATCCGGTAATGTGAAAGAATGGGTGTATGCAGGGTTCACCATCACTTTTATATCAGCCTTTATCGGGCATACAGTGACTGGTGATCCGCTTCAATACGCCATCATGCCGCTTCTGTTTCTGATACCGTTAGCCATTTCGTATTTTACTTATCATCGGTTGCAGGCAGGAAATCTGAGTGTCACGACATCTAAAATGACTTTGTGATGAAGTACAATCAAACTTACATGAACCCGTAATCGAATGGAAATTGGAATTGATAGTTTCGCAGCAACCTTTGGTGATCAGAATCTGGCCAAAGAAGGCAATCAGCAATCCATTGAAAACCTGATCAGGCGAATTGAACTTGCTGACAGCGTCGGACTGGATGTGTTTGGAATAGGGGAGCATCATCGCAAGGACATGCTCGATTCTGCACCGGTGGTGATCCTGGCTGCAGCTGCTGCCCGAACAAAGAAGATAAGGCTCACAAGCGCTGTTACTGTACTCAGCGCAGCAGATCCGGTGAGGGTATTTCAGGAATTTGCCACGCTTGATCTCCTATCCAACGGTCGTGCAGAAATGGTGGTCGGACGCGGATCATCGATTGAAGCATTTCCATTGTTCGGATTTAGTTTAAACGACTATGATGCGCTCTTCATCGAAAAACTTGAACTATTACTCAAGATCCGGGAGAATGAATTCATTACCTGGTCCGGTAAATTTCGACCTGCACTCAATCATCTTCCCGTTTATCCAAGACCATTACAGGATACATTACCTATATGGTTGGGTGTAGGTGGTACACCTGAATCTTTTGCCCGTGCCGGCACATTGGGCATGCCTCTGATGGTGGCCATCATTGGAGGAGAGACGCATCGGTTCAGACCTTTGATTGATCTCTATAAAGAAGCCGGAGCAAAAGCAGGTCACGCACCTGAAAAATTGAAAGTTGGTTTACACTCACTCGGCTATGTAGGAAATACAACACAGGAGGCTATCAATGATTTTTACCCGGGCTATGCAGAAACAATGAATAAAATAGGACGCGAACGTGGGTGGTCGAAGATGACACGCCAGGGTTTTGAATCCCAGTTAGGTCCTCT
>JANMVA010000459.1:0-3412 GCA_031392195.1 Saprospiraceae bacterium
GTCATGTACTTGTCCGGATCATAGTCCATGATGATCTCCTGCTCTTCTGTCAGGAAATGGAGATGAATATTTTTGGCAATCGCATGGCCTCTGAATGCATCGACGATATACCCGAGATAAGAAACGATATCGCCTTTGATCATCTTTATGTCGAGGGATCCATTTTCGATTTTGCTTAGATCGAGTATCTGGTTGATGAGGTTGAGGAGGTTGCCGGAATTTCGGGTGATGATCTCTGAGCCCTCGTTGGCCCACCGCTTAGGATCTTCCTTAATCTCTGCAGCCATACCGGAGATCAGGGTCAGCGGGGTGCGGATCTCATGTGTTAGATTTGTAAAAAACTTTGATTTGAAGGCTTCAAGGCTTCTGATACGTTTCTGCTCTTTTTCAATTTCGCGCATGTACATGAAATTTTCCAACTTCTGCTGATAATCGAAGGTGTCAAAGCTGTAAGCTATGATCGAAAGGAACAGCACTTCGATAAAACTTATGAGTTGAAAATTTGCATTCTCAAGACTATCCCAGTCCGGGTTGTCTTTCCTAAGGATGATTGTGATGCCAATGGTGGTCAGCGAAAAGAAATTAAAGAGCAAATGCTCTTTATGGGACATGGCAAACATCCAGCCTGCCACAAATATATAACCCATAAACATGACCAATGCACCGCGTTGCAAGTAGATCAGGACGGATTGCCCCAAAAGAAAAACGATGGTCAATACGACCATGCCCCAAATAACGACTCCCCTTCGAAGCCGTGTTTGGATAATCCAATTTTTATTTCTTAAGATGTGAATCGCAGGAACCAGAAAAAGCAAACCCAATAAATGGAAGATAAACAAGCGGGCATACCATTCATCCCAAAGGCCGGTTTTAATACGGAAAATATCAAGACCAAACATGAAAATTGTCAGGGTGAACCCAATCCAGGCTGCTACCCCGATCCGGTCAATACTCTTGATATCTTTATACGCAATAAATTCATTTTCCAGCTCTGCCGGGGGCCTGTTTCTCAATTTAAAAGGGTTCCTGATGAAATTTAAACCCTTACCCGGATTCCTGTGCATTTTCATTAGTCTGATATTTGACCATTTAAAACGGTATGCTCAATGGAAGTTACAATCTCGCAAACTAATACCAGAAGGGATGTGTCTCAGATACTGATAAATAGTGATTATTTAATAAAACTAACTGAAAGTAAACCTGATTAATTTTTTACACCTAAATACTTTTCAAAATTGTCAATATTGATTCGGGAGTTAAGCTCTATTCTAAAAATCTTTATTTACGAAACAGTAATTTGATCAACCCATAGATCACCAAAAAAATGATGAGCCCAAACATCAGCCACTTCAACATTTTAAATACTTCGACCAGATTGGCCATTAGCATCGATTGCTCCGGATAATGCTTCAGCAAGGAAATGATCGCGAAATTCTCCAGAAAATCAAAAGACATCGCCACGAATGGCAACATATTGAGGTGACGTACCGGTCCATTAATCAGTCGCCTGTAAATAATGGTGATCAATACGGCAAACAAGAAAGCATACACAATCGGGTAGAGAATATCAATGCTCATTTCCACCTGCTTATAATATGCCCGGCCCGCCTCTCCATAATCCTCGACCATCTGCAGTGTACGTTTCGGATTGTATCCAAAGGTCAGATCGATCGGCCCGATCACTTTCCCTGCCAGCGTATTTAATTTCTCTCCGGCATTTTTGAAAAGCACCATGGGAAAGATCATGTAAAGCAGGATCAGCCCAATAAGTGTTTTCCAGTTTGAAATACGATTAAGGAAACCCGGGAAAGAAGCCATTCGGTTTTAGGTTTTGAAGTGATGCAATTAAAGATAAGAAAAAGGAGGCTATGCCATTCAACTCAGAAATTCCCCATCAATAATCCACAGCTTACACCCTGATTCTGTTGTAGACAAATGCGGATTATCGGGATCATCCGTTGCCTGATAACTCATCCCTTTTTTGATGACAAACACCCGACCGTCCTTTAGATGAGATATAAACTCACCCTCAAGACAATAGACGATATGGCCTTTGGAGCACCAATGATTCGCCTTATAACCCGGAGCGTATTCGACAACTCTCACCCTGACCTTCTCATGCTGAATGGTCCGCCAGGTTGCGATCCCGGTTTCGCCTTTATGCTCCCTGGTTTCCATAGTCTGCCAATCCGTGACTTCAAATGGTATCTTCATTTATAAATACCTTTTTCGTTTAGAAATTAGTTTTCCAAAAAATGAGTTCTTGTGATCAAAAAGTTTTTGATTAAATTAATAGCACCAAGCTTATAGAATATTTTGAAAATGACTGCTTAATTCACAAAGACCGCTTTGTTATCATTTTTATCAGATCCCATCTTGTGAAATATTTTAAATACATATTCCTATCCGGTTGCGTGCTCATTTTTTTCGCAGCTAAGCTAAGCAGCCAGCCTGATACGGCCATGATTGGTATGCAACTGCGCAAGGCACAGGCGGAAACGGACAATCACAATTATTCAGTTGCACGCGATATATGTGACCGGCTGCTCACTGAGCTCACCGGCCGCGATAGCTTTTCATTATCCAGCCGGATCAATGTGTTGATGCTGCAGGGCTGGATGGATCGCTACGATAGCCGATATGTGGAAGCAGAAGCTGCTTATCACGAGGCCCTGGATATAGCGAGAGCACATTTCCCTCAAACCTCCAAAGAACAGGCGAAAGCTTACTACTCGCTCGCATGGATCAATGAGCAATCATTTGATATGGCCGAATGGACTATTTATCTCGATAGTGCGGCCATGATATTTTCAAAAGCTTTCTCTCCGGAAAATTGCTGGCACGGCCGGATCTGGGCGCAGCGGGCGCGAATGAATTATTTCAATTTTGGACAACCTGATACGACCCTGGCTTACCTGGAAAAAGCGCGTATGATCTATGAAACGTGCGCAGGGAGCGATAAGAAAAGTCTTTTTGATCTTCATAAAGCATACTATGATGCCTATCTCTCCCTCCGCAAATTCGATTCAGCAGAATTATTTTTAAAAAAACAGATTGAATATATCAACACCCAATCCGGCCCGACATGGGATATCCAGCGTGCCTGGATGGAACTGACACAAGCCCACCTCTATCGTCTCGATGGCCATTATGAAAAAGCAATCACGCATTATCAATATGCGAAAACATTGTTCGAATCCTACACGAATGATACGGTGCCACTGCTCAATTGCGGCATATATTCAGCGCAATGCCTGAATCGTATCGGTAAAAATGAGGAGGCTATGAGCCTTTACTTCCGGATGCATCAGCTCGCCCTCGAATACACCAAAATCACCTGGGACATGACAGGGATGTTGTATGAGGGCATTGCAAATGCTTATGCTTCTGCAGGAAAATGTGATACATCCAT
>JANMVA010000478.1:0-2038 GCA_031392195.1 Saprospiraceae bacterium
CTTTCTGTTTAAGAACAATGGCAATCTCTATTTCAGTGACGTATCGAAAACATGGAACAGCGGTACACCGGCATTTTCAAATGGTGCAGCTTATGCGGATCTGGACAATGACGGCTATCTCGACATTATTGTGAATAATATCGATGAGCCTGCTTTCATATTCAAGAATGAAGGAAAAGCTTCGAGGTCCAATAATTTCATCCGGTTTGCTTTGGAAAATGAAAAAGGAAAAACAGCATTTGGAACGCGTGTACGAATACAACTTGCTGATGGCCAATTCCAGGACCAGTTATATTATCCGACGAGAGGGTTTTTGTCCAGTGTAGAGCCTCTTGTTCATTTTGGAATTGGGAAATCAAGTGCGGTTCAGTCTGCTGAAATCATCTGGCCGAATGGACGTTCACAGAAAGTTGAAAATCCTGCTATCAATACCGTGCATCGCATCACTGAAAATGCAACAGGCAAATATGTAGCTCCTCAGCCGAAGAATTTATTTTTTGAAGACATCTCATCAAAGTTACCGGTGGATGCTAGTCATAAGGAGAATCCCTACATTGACTTTAAGCGCGAACCGCTTTTGCACCATAAGTATTCTGAAGAAGGTCCTGGCTTGACGGCAGGGGATGTCAATGGTGATGGGCTTGATGATATTTATCTCGGTGGTGCTGCAGGTTATACAGGAAAATTATTAGTTCAGCAAAAGAATGGTGGTTTTACAAAATCATCTATCAAGGCTTTTGAAGCAGATTCGGTTCATGAAGATGTTGCGGCTCTGTTCTTTGATGCGAACGGTGATAAAATAAATGACCTCGTAGTGATCAGTGGTGGAAATGAGCAACCAATGAATGCGCCTGTCTACCAAAGCAGATTGTACATCAACAATGGAAAAGGTGACTTCACCAGATCTGTTGATGGCTTGCCTAAAAATGTTGCAAGCAGTGGATGTGTTGCTGCAGCTGATATAGATGGAGATGGTGACCAGGATTTATTTATCGGTGGTCGTGTCACTCCGGGGAAATATCCAATGACACCCGGTAGCAATTTGCTGCGAAATGACAATGGGAAATTTACAAGTGCAACGGCTGAATGGTCTGAAGGATTGAGTACGATAGGTATGCTGACGGATGCAAAGTTTGCGGACCTTGACCGGGACGGTACACCAGAACTTGTGTTGGCCGGCGAATGGATACCCATCACTATTTTCAAAAAAGTCAATAATAAATATATCAATGCGACTGCCGACTTTGGTCTCAGTGAATTATCCGGATGGTGGTATTCAATCGAAATTGCCGATGTCAACAATGACAGTTTTCCCGACATCATTGGTGGGAATCTGGGATTGAATTCTCACATCCAGGTTTCGAAAGAAAAGCCGGCGACATTGCATTACAAGGATTTTGATAATAATGGCACCATTGATCCGGTATTGTGTTTTTACAATCGCGACGAAAGTTATCCCTTGCATTTCCGTGACCGTTTATTGGATCACATGATTGTTTTAAAGAAGAAATTTACGCGCTACAACATGTATGCGAATGCGACACTCGAACAGATATTTACCCCTGAGCAATTGAAAGATGCAAAGGTGTTGACTGCGAATACATTTGCGCATACATTATTTCTCAGCCAAGGTGGAAAAACCTTTTCTGCAAGTGCACTGCCGAAGTATACGCAGATCTCTACCGTGCGTGCGATCAGGGCGATGGATATCAACAAAGATGGCTTGAAAGATCTCGTGATCGGTGGTAATTTTTATGGGACCGATGCACAACTCGGGCGGTATGATGGCTCTGTTGGTGCAATATTGATTGGTGACGGTCAGGGGCATTTTGAAGTTGTTGGCCCTGCTGATAGTGGCTTCAGTATTCCGGGAAATGTCAGAAATTTTGTTCCTGTGAAAACATCAGGTGGAACGAATCTATTTGTGGCGAGGAATAATGATAGGAGTAGTTTGTTTCAAGTGAAGTAAAGAAGAGAGTTTAATTTTACTCTATTTATTTTACCACAATTAATTGCCACTAATTACGCTAATTACCGC
>JANMVA010000125.1:0-3400 GCA_031392195.1 Saprospiraceae bacterium
CGGAAATCGAGAGCAGGCTGAAAGATTATTTCACGCATCCGAAAGGAAAGAAAAAAGACTTTGTACGACTGGCGCGAATGGACTCACGTTTAGCAGGTCATTCGATGTGGAATTTTCTGGCCAATTATTATGGCCGTGCATCGATTTCGAATTTGCTTTACCTGACACGCATCAACCGCAGTCTTGAAAATGGATTGTTGTATGTGTTGGGCATCGATTCACGAGAGCTTTCCCGACAATGGCAGGATTATTATGAAAAACGATTTTTAATCCCTTCAGAATTACCTGAAGGATTTAAAAATGAGCTGGCGCTATCAAAACCAAAATTGAATATTCCTTTCGGCCGGATGCGCTTCAGTCCGGATGGTAAAAAACTTGCTTACTCACTCAATGATCATGGCCGCAACAGGTTGCTTTTGTATGATATGGAGACGGGTGAAAAAGAAGTTCTGTTTCGCTTCGGTGTCCGCAATTTTGAACAGGAATCAGATCCGAATTACCCAGTCATCGCCTGGAAGCCGGATGGAAGTGAATTGAGTCTCATGTATGAGCGGCGGGATGTCATATACCTCATGGCATATCATTTTTCAGATAAAAAAGTTTTTAATGACGAGCTCAGCCCGGAATACCATCGGGTATACGATATGGACTATTGGTCGTCCGACACGCTTGCGCTGGCTGCCACTACGGATGGTTTTTCGGATTTATATTTATATGCACCTGTGACACGTCAAAGTGTACGCATCACTGAAGATTTTTTTGACGACCTGGATTTGTCAGTAGCTCATTTAAATAATCACCGCTACTTGCTTTTCTCCTCTAACAGATCCGATGAGCGATTGCGCAAGATGGAATTGGACTCCATATTACCGATAAGTCCTTTTGATTTGTTTTTGCTCGATTATGATGGCGAAGAAAAATTATTGCGCCGCCTGACATTTACTAAAAAAGCAAGCGAACGCTTTGCAAGAATTGCCGGACCTGACGAATTGATCTGCCTGACCGATGCGGAAGGCCGGTGGCAGCGCATGAAAGTCAGTAGGTTGCTCGAAGATCCCCCGGTTACCAGAGTCGTCACCAGGTACGATCGGGACATCCTGATGCATGAGTATGTGCCTGCAAGTCCCGTCGTAATCGATTGGCTCGAAAAATGGAATCATTCCTTTATCCAGACTACACCGGTTGATTCCATGCAAATATCCTACAATCCAGGAGCATCAACGCCTGTAAATAATTTGATATCAGGCACAGCTACTCCTTTGAAAGTCGAAACAGAAAAGGAAGAAGAAGTCATTGATCCGAAATATTTATTTCAAACACGTTTTCCGGAGCCTGAAAAACCGGTGAAAATAAACGCTGAAGTATCCGCTGTCAAAGCGGATGATCCCGATGAAGATCCTCTTAAATCAATACTGCCTTTTTCAACTACCTCTTCTTATGACGAATTAGATTATCGACCCGGGGATCTCGTTCCTTTCATTCGTTCGAAAGTGATCGCAGCCCGCCTGAAATTCAAGCTCGATTATCTCAATACGACTATGGACAACGAAGTGTTGTTTGGTGGGTTGGACAGTTATGCCGGAACCAAAAAGGAATTTGAACCTTCGCCCCTTGGTTTGCTGGTCAAGGGAAGGGTTAAAGACCTGCTGGAAGATTACATTATCACCGGTGGCGCCCGTTATCCAACGACATTTAATGGTTCTGAATATTTTATCGTTTTTGAAAACCGCAAACGCCGCATTGATAAACAGTATGCGATCTACCGTAAGTCTACCGTCCAGCAAGAGCTGAATCAAAACAATCTCGCTGATCGCAATCAATATGTTTCCGTGCTGGGGACTGTCAAATTCAGCTATCCTTTTGATGTCTATAATAGTATTCGATTATCCGGTACGCTCCGCAATGATCGTGCGATCACATTAGCTACAGATGCCAGTTCGCTTGCAAAGAAAATTGATGATGCACAACGCTTCGGATTAAAGCTGGAGTGGGTCTTCGATAATACACGAGTCCTCGATATCAATAGTCGCAGAGGTACACGGGCAAAAGCCTGGACTGAAGTCGTGAAGAGATTTGACCTTAATTTATTTGAAGACGGCCGAAAACTGCAGTTCAATAAAGGTTTCATGACTGTGATCGGATTTGATGCACGCCATTATGTGTCATTGGATCGTCGTAGCATTTTTGCTATTCGCGGCACAGGTGCTACATCCCTCGGCTCTGAACGGATCCTGTATTATTTAGGTGGCGTTGAAAACTGGTTGTTCCCGTCTTTTGACAGGGGCGTGAGTGTTCCTGATGGAATCAATTTCGTATATACAAGCATCGCAGCTAATATGCGTGGATTTAAATACAATGCAAGAAACGGAAGTAGTGTCGTACTCACTAATGCAGAGCTTCGTGTGCCGGTGCTGCAATATTTGTCACGGCAAAAAATACGCTCTTCCTTCCTGCGTAATATTCAGCTTGTCGGATTTGTCGATGCCGGAACAGCCTGGCATGGCCCGAATCCTTTCGGCCCTAATAATCCACTCAATACCGTGGTGCTGACGAATCCACCTACTGTCGAAGTGATTGTCAATTATTACAGAAATCCATTGATCGTCGGATATGGCGGCGGCATTCGTACGATGCTCTTCGGTTACCTTCTCAAAGTCGATTACGGCTGGAACTGGGAGACCAAAACAGACAGGAAGCCTTTGTTGCATTTCTCGATGGGGGCAGATTTCTAGTTACACCGAGGCATTGGAGAAAAACGGAGAACACGGAGATTTGGCGCTCAATAATCACACCCTTCTGTCCAAAACTATCCTTGTAATTCCATCCTTTAGAACCACCGTTTTAAAATTAACGATCAAGCCGACTTCGACTTTCGAAAACTTTAAATAAGTCAGTAGGACCTTAAAATAAACTGTTGGGAGGATGTCTATTGATTTAAGTTCAAGCAGAATCTTGTCTTCCACAATTACATCAGCTCTGAATCCAATTCCAAGATCATGATTATCATATGTAGCTCTAATAGCCTGTTGTCTTCGGTGCGGAATATTGTTCTTTGTCAATTCATAACACACTGCTTCTTCATAAACAGATTCCAGGAGGCCAGGTCCGAGCTCCCGATGGATCTTAATACATAATCCAATAATACGAGAAGAAAGATCTTCGTGTTTCAACTGATGACAAACTGGTTGACTAAAATTAAGGGCTGTTAATTAGAAAAGCAAGTAAAAAATTCCTCCGTGTTCTCAGTGTCCTAGGTGCAAACCATTTCTCCGTGTTCTCCTTTTCCTCATTTTGCTCCGTGTATTCCAAGACTTCTTCCGGATAGTTAGTACTTTCAAAACTGAATGACTGCTACCTTCCCCTACCGGATCCTGCCCCTGTCAGACTCATCTATGCTCAT
>JANMVA010000130.1:0-7426 GCA_031392195.1 Saprospiraceae bacterium
GGCCTGCTCTTCGGAAAGCGGGTGGTGGTCGAGCAGGTAGCTGGCGTGCGGCACCAGCAGATGGTCAGCGAAGCCGCCATCGCGATTCACGCCCAGCGCGTGCGGGGCCTGGCACAGGTGCTCGTCGCCGGCCGCGCACAGCGAACACTTGCCGCAGCCGATCCAGGGGAACACGACGCGGCGGTCGCCGAGCTTCACACCGGCCGCCGCATCCACGTCCGCTCCGAGCGCGACCACCACGCCGGCGATCTCGTGCCCCAGCGTGCGCGGGGGTTGCACGGCACGCGTCATGTCGAGGCGGGCGTCACCACCGAGGTCGAAGTAGCCGTCGTGCAGGTGCACATCGCTGTGGCAGACGCCGCAGCTGCCCACCTTGACGAGCACTTCGCTGCCCTGAGGCCGCGGTGTGTCGCGCATGACTTGCGCCAGCGGGCGGCCGAATTCTTCGATCTGGTAGCTCAGCATGAGCCGTCTCCTTCAGGTGCCGGAGCATAGGTTCACCGGTGGCCGAGCTCGCCGAACGGGTGGAGCCGCACGAAGGAAGCCGCCGCGTCGATCACGGCATCGGCTTGGTCGCGGTGGGGAGAGTGGCCGCAATCGGCGAGTTCCAGCAATTCGGCGTGCGGCACGCGCCGCGCGATGCCGCGGATCTGTTCCAGCGTGCCGTATTCGTCGTCGACGCCCTGCATCGCCAGCAGCGGTGCCTGGATGGCGGCGATCTCCGCTTCGATCGACCAGTGCCTGAAGGCCGGGCACCCGCATGTTAGTCGCTGCATACGGACCCCATGAAGCAAACCTGAAGAAATTAGTACCACTCGGTACATAGCCGGTCAGGAAAGTAAATCCTGTCAGCACTGTGAAGAATAGAACAAGAATTAAGAAAAGCCAGGCTGTCAGTTTCGGTTTATAGCCGATCAGCAGCATAATGCCCAAGACGACTTCGAATACAATCATCACTACAGAAAATAACAGTGAGATGCTGCTCAGAAAAGGGAAAAGCGGTGCGAGGAAATTAAATGAGGTCTCTGCAAATGTGTATTGGAATTCCGTAAAATACTGTTCCATCTTAAAAGCAGTTCCCATTGGGTCTACCGCTTTGACGAATCCGGAGACAATGAATAATACTCCCGTAAAATTTTGCAGGAAAGTCATCAACCATGACTTATGTCCTTTTTTCAACAAGCCAATCATCACTGTCAGCACAACAGCAACAATAGCAATGTATAATATCAATGTCAGTAGTGTCATATTAATTTTTGTTCGTCAGTTCTGATTAATGCAAAAACACAATAGTTGATGATGTCCATGTAATTGGCGTTTACCCCTTCAGATGCCACAAGCTCGCCTTTGTTATCTTCTATTTGTTTGATCCGAAGGATTTTCATGAGGATGAGGTCTGTATAACTGCTGATCCGCATATCACGCCAGATCTCTCCGTAATCATGATTTTTCAGTTGGAAAAGATCCCTGGTCTCCTGCGAAAATTGATCATAAAGCATACTCAACTCATCAGTAGGAATATCCTGTCGATCATCCTGGTGAAGATGATGCTGGATGAGAGCCATCAGGCAGTAATTGATGATCCCGACATATTCATCTTCGACATTGACACTTACTTTTTGAATGCCGGACTCTTCAATATTCCGGATGCGGGAGGCTTTGATGTAGATCTGATCGGTTAGGGAGGATAAGCGGAGAACTCTCCAGGCAGTACCGTAATCCCTGTTTTTGCGGAAGAATAATTCCCTGCAACGCGCTATGACAGCATCATACTGGTTTAAGCTTTGTTCCACGCGCTGGTGCAGGTTTGGTTAGGAATCATGCTTTGGTCGCCGTCAGGGTAATGTCAAGATGAGTTGTCAGACAGCACAAAGATTATCAAAAAATTAATTTTAGCTTGTTAACAAATCCCAAACCCCAATTGCTGAACCATTCTTTCTCAGAAGCTTACATATGACTGATACATTCTTTACACTGAAAGGCAGGTCTGAAGGCTACTATATGGAGAAAGGAAGTAAGTTCCATGCCTATGCATCCCCAATTGCGAATGAAGCGGAAGGCATGCGGCTCATACAAACCTTTAAAAAAGACCACCCCAAAGCACGACATCACTGCTATGCACTCCGATTACATCCCGATGCTTCACTGGAAAGAGCCAATGATGACGGCGAACCATCAGGCTCGGCTGGCAAACCCATCCTTGGACAAATAGTAAAGCTCAATCTCACGAATGTCATCGTAGTCGTAGTGCGGTATTTCGGTGGTACGCAGCTTGGAATGCCCGGACTCATAGAAGCTTATAAAACAAGCGCGGCAGATGCACTCGGGCAAGGAATGGTCACCCGAAAGACTGTGCTCTCCAGAGTAAAGATCCAAATGCCGTATGAAAAGCATCCGCATTTTCTCAACTATTGCAAGACGGCAGGAATTCCAGTCTTGTATGAAGAGTTTGGCGAAACAGCAGCTATGACTATTGCATTTCATAAATCCACTACTGAAGAAGAATTAAAAGACAGCTTGCGGGAGTTCAGTCAATTGGACTTTGGTTCAATAAAAGATTATGCAGAAAGACTTCACTTTAAAATTGATTTCATCACAGGTGATCTTATTCTTTAAAGACTTAATTATTCGGAACTTAGCGTTGAAATGAAACTCATAGGATTAACAGGCGGTATCGGATCCGGCAAATCTTCGGTAGCCAATCTATTTACCTTACTTGGTATACCGGTTTATGAATCGGATGAACGGGCAAAACAACTCATGCATCAGAATGCAACGGTCAAAAACAAAATAACAGATCTGTTTGGGTCGCAGGCATATACTGGAAATGATGAACTGAATAGTGTATGGATTGCATCAAGTGTTTTCACGGATAAGGAATTGCTGAATAAATTAAATCAAATCGTCCATCCTGCCGTGTATGATGATCTCCTAAAATGGGCTAACGAAGCTGAGCAAACGCAGGCATCATACCTCATCCAGGAAAGTGCTATCCTCTTTGAAGAAAACTTAACCTCAAGATTTCATGCCTGCATCCTGGTCGTAGCTGATCAGGAAACGAGAATCGAAAGAGTGATGAAGCGAGATAATGTTTCGCGGGAAAAAGTACTAGGCCGTGTATCCAATCAATGGCCCGATGAGAAAAAAATCCCACTATCAGATTATGTGATCTATAATGATCAGGGGCGCTCATTGATCCACCAGGTTTTAGATGTAGACCGGATGATCAGGAAAACATTGCCTCAATCGTGATTAAAGCCTGCTGAATTCGGCGATCACTTTTTCAATGATATCACAACATTCGTGAAGCTGATCCTCTGTAATGACAAGAGGTGGAGCAAACCGGATGATATTCCCATGTGTTGGTTTTGCGAGCAGGCCCTTTGATGCCATTTGCACACACATGTCCCATGCTAAGTGTCCTTCATCATGATCATCAATGACGATTGCATTCAACAGACCTTTGCCTCTGACTAATTTCACGATGGGATGCTTGTCAATAATTTTCTGCATCCGTTCACGGAAGATCTTTCCAAGCACTTCAGCATTTTCGTCTAGTCTTTCATCTTTGATCACTTCCAATGACACCATTCCAACAGCACATGCCAAAGGATTGCCACCATACGTGGAACCATGTTCACCAGGTTTTATACAAAGCATGATCTCATCATCAGCCAGAACAGCTGAAACCGGAAGAACTCCTCCGGAAAGGGCTTTTCCTAAAATCAGGATATCAGGTCTGACCTCTGGCTTCCGTTCACAAAATCCCTGGCATGTACAATTACCGCATGTCGCTAATAATTTACCGGTTCGCGCAAGACCGGTCTGAACTTCATCTGCAATCAGTAGGATGTTTTTCTCTTTGCAAAGCTTCTGCATGAAAGGGAGATAATCGTCCGCAGGCACGACAACTCCTGCTTCACCTTGTATCGGTTCTACAAGAACACCGGCAACGTTGGGATCTTCCAATGCTTCCCTGAGAGCTTCTTTGTCATCATAAGGTATCACGACATAACCCGGGACATAAGGACCGAAATCACCTGTGCTCGAAGGATCGGTAGAAGCAGATATCACCCCAATGGTCCGGCCATGAAAATTCCCTTCGACAAAAACAATTTTAGCAGATTGTGAAGAAAGACCCTTTTTGATATAAGCCCATTTACGGCAAAGCTTGATCGCAGACTCTACGGCCTCGACACCTGAGTTGGCCAGAAGTACTTTCTGGTAGTCGAAATACTTTGTGATGTATTTTTCAAAAGGACCCAGCTTATCATTGTAAAACGCCCTGGACGTCAGTGTCAACTGATCCGCCTGCGATTTCAAGGCTTCAATAATGCGGGGATGGCAATGCCCCTGGTTGACAGCGCTATAGGCTGACAGAAAATCGAAATAACGTTTGCCTTCGACGTCCCAGACATAAACACCTTCACCTTTCGCAAGTACTACCGGAAGCGGGTGGTAATTATGTGCACCATACTTTTCTTCCAGCTCAATGAAATGACTGGATTGATTCATGATTCGGGTCGTCATTTTCCTTACTCTTTACTTTCCTCAAAATTACCACTTTTCAGGCCATAACATATTACATGAGTAGCTGTCCGCTTATCTGCATTGTTGAGCCTTCTGTGTCAAAATGGCAGATTAATGCTTATCTTCGCAGCCCTTTTTTAGTCCATGCAACCAGGCCAAACCACATATCATACGATCGATGAATCCCGTCAGGGAGAATCATTCTATGGTCTTGATATTGAGCTAGATAATACGGCTAATGTCAAGCGATTCTATATAGAGAGTTACGGCTGTCAGATGAACTTCAGCGACAGCGAAATCGTAGCTTCCATCCTGACGGATTGCAATTACCACCCGACTAAGGATATTGAAAGTGCTAACCTGATACTGCTCAACACCTGCTCTATCAGAGAAAAGGCCGAAGAAACTGTCCGAAAACGCCTCAGGACAATCGACAAAATCAAGATCGCAAGACCCGGGACCATGGTGGGTATTCTGGGATGCATGGCCGAACGCCTCAAACAAAGTCTGCTTGAAGAAGAAAAACTTGTTGACCTGGTCGTAGGCCCCGATGCTTACCGCGACTTGCCAAGGCTTATCTCACATGCAGAGGATGGTGACAAAGGAATAAATGTCCTTTTGTCCAGAGAGGAAACATATGGTGATATCAGTCCTATTCGACTTGAAAGCAATGGCATCACTGCCTTTATCTCCATCATGCGAGGCTGCGACAATATGTGTTCATTTTGTGTAGTGCCATTTACCCGTGGACGTGAACGGTCCAGGGATCCATATACGATCGTCGCCGAAGCCTCACAATTATTTGAAAAAGGCTACAGGGAAGTCACCCTGCTTGGACAAAATGTCGATTCTTACAAATGGCAGCATCCGGATACAAACGAGCACTACTCTTTTGCTCGCTTGCTTGAATCTGTTGCAATGATCCATCCTGACCTGCGTGTTCGATTCAGCACTTCCCATCCGAAAGACATGACAGATGAAGTGTTGTATACGATGGCCAGGTTCGAGAATATTTGCAAATACATCCACCTCCCCGTTCAGTCAGGAAGTAGTCGTGTCTTATCATTGATGAACAGGACCTACGATCGTGAATGGTATAAAAACAGGATTGAAGCTATTCGAAAAATAGTGCCTGACTGTACAGTGTCATCTGATATCATCGCCGGATTTTGTACGGAGACAGATGAAGATCATCAGGAAACTTTGTCCATGATGACCTACGCTGATTACTGCATGGGCTACATGTTTATGTATTCAGAAAGGCCCGGCACACTGGCTGCCCGCAAATACAAAGATGATATCGACGAGGAAGTAAAAAAGAAACGCCTGAATGAAATCATCGCTTTGCAAAACGCCATCTCAACACAGCACAATCTTCGCGACATCGGGAAAACATACAGGGTGCTGATCGAGGGCGATTCAAAAAAATCAGATACCGAGTTTAAAGGAAGGAATTCACAAAATAAAGTGCTCGTGTTTCCTAAAAAACCTGGATACAAACCTGGTGATTATGCTTTTGTTCAGATTGAATCTTCAACCAGTGCCACGTTGAAGGGAAGAATCGTACATGCAGTATGAGTTCAGCTGCATCTATCAAACAACGATTCGGCCTCGTCGGAAGATCCGAAATTTATGACCGGTCATTAAACATTGCAGCTCGTGTTGCAGGAACTGATCTGACCGTTTTGATCACAGGAGAAAGCGGTGTTGGAAAGGAAGTATTCAGCCAGATCATACATGCCTTAAGCCCGCGAAAGCACAATAAGTTTATTGCTGTCAATTGCGGCGCCATTCCACAAGGCACGATCAACTCAGAGTTATTTGGTCATGAGAAAGGTTCGTTTACAGGAGCAACTGCTGACCGTAAAGGATATTTTGAGACAGTAGATGGCGGAACGATATTCCTGGATGAAATTGGTGAGATGCCCCTGGACACGCAATCCTATTTGCTGCGCGTTCTTGAATCAGGTGAATATATCAAAGTTGGTTCTTCTCAGACATTGAAAACGGATGTACGGGTCATAGCTGCAAGCAATGTGGATTTGCTAGAACAGATCAGAAAGGGAAAATTTCGGGAAGATCTTTATTACCGCCTCAATACCGTTCCTATTCACATTCCAAGCCTGAAAGAAAGACCGGAGGATATTCCGATTCTAATCAGGCGTTTTGCAGTTGATTTCGCTGAAGCTTATCATACCGAATCCATTCGTTTTGATGAGCAAGCCAAATCCATTTTGGTGAAGTACAGCTGGCCCGGTAATATTCGTGAGTTGAAAAACATCATAGAGCAACTGAGTGTGCTGACGGAGAACAAGCAAATCGATGCTGAAGATCTTTTGCAAATGGCTCCTCACCTGGCAAAAACGAATTTGCCTGCACTATCAAAAAATACTGGAGACGGAATGCAGGAAAGAGAGATCTTATACAAGCTTTTGTTTGACATGAAAGGAGATCTGCATGATCTCAAGCATCTTGTGTTTGAATTGATCAGGGGAAATAATTTGCGCGTTCCTGAGACGGTAAATTTCAGAACGATCCCAAATGTTCAGGTTGAAAATGAGATGCTTTCTCCGGGCAAATGGGCTCCAAATCCGGGTGATGATAATTATTCAAAATCCGGCATACAGGAAAGGCCTTCAATCATCATCGATGATAAATTTTCCAATACCGAAGTGGCTGATGAAAGCCTGGCCCTGGAAGACATGGAAAAAGACATGATCAAAAAGTCACTGAAACGTCATGGTGGAAGACGGAAAGAAGCTGCGCTTGAACTCGGAATATCTGAACGGACACTGTACAGGAAGATCAAGCAGTATGATCTATAAATACATCGCAATTGTAAGCGCGAATTCAGCCATGATATTCGTTTTAGTAATTCAGTTTGCAGGACAATAAA
>JANMVA010000134.1:0-3181 GCA_031392195.1 Saprospiraceae bacterium
AGATCGTCGCCAGCCCGCCATCACTGACTACGGCGATGGCAGTGCCAATCAAAACCGTGGCACAGGGGATCAGAATGATCAGCGATGCCATTTTCATCTCAAAGGCTTCGATCTTTTTACCCAGCTCAAGGGTAATATTTAGGGCGACTTCTTTTTCTTTGGAATAATTGCCATGACACCCCGGATCTTTGCCTCCATGGCCTGCATCCAGTACTACTTTCCGCACTTTATACGTTTGCTGGGCATCCGCCTGGAAGGCCAAACCTAAAAACAATGTTAAAACCAAACAGGAGATTCGCATGTGCGCTGATACTGACGTTTTAGAACGGTAACAATCTTTCATACCTTTGAACGAATAGGTTGCATGAGCAAAAGTAATAATATGTAAGTGAATGTTTGCATGTCCGTTATATAAAAATTCAGAAACTTATGGCCTCCTCCGGGGTTGCCGGAGCTATAACGGATTGAACGAACACCCCATCTTTCTTATTTCTTATCCATCATACCGGTCATTCTGATTGAAGTCTACCCTTGCTATATTATTATATACGCTGTCATTCATGATATGGACAGGCCTTGCTTCGGCCCAGGATACCATCCCGAATGACTTTAAGCCTGCCCTGAATATCCGCGAGATTGAGGAGCCAATCACAATTGATAGTTTGTCAGATCCAAGGGAGGTTCGCATCGTCATATCCCCCGACAGCATTGATGCCAAGGTTGAATATGGCTCTGTTGACTCCAATTATCTCGACAATAAAACCAGGAAGGTTTACTTGTATGGAAATGCCTATGTCCGGTACAAGGACCTGGAGATTAAGGCTGATTACATCGTAGTAGACCTGGATAGTAGTATTGCCACAGCAGAGGGTATGATCGATAGTTCAGGGGTTCTGGCAGGAAATCCCGAGTTTAAAATGGGGAATGAGAATCCATTTACGGCGAAAAAAATGAGGTATAATTTCCAGACGAGAAAAGGATTCATTTATGATGTAGTGACAGAAGAAGGTGATCTCTTTATCCATGGTGAAAAAACCAAGTTCATAGCCGGCGGAGTAGATCCGGATCAGCCTGATGGTGTTGGTTATAATAGAGGGGCTTTAATCACAAGTTGCAATCTTCCTCATCCTCATTATGGGATCCGGGCAGCCAAGGTGAAGACGATACCTGATAAGCTGGCCGTTGTCGGGCCTTCCAATCTTGAAATTTTTGGTGTGCCGACACCATTGATCTTGCCTTTTGGGTTTTATCCTGTTCCGAATTCGAGGCAGGCAGGAGTTATTTTTCCGCGGGATTATGAGCGTTCGCCGCGATGGGGGTTTGGGCTGAAGGAGCTTGGATATTATTTTCCTGTTAAAGATTGGGCCGATGTGCGTTTGACGGGTGATATCTATTTCAATGGCTCATGGGGTTTAGGTGCGAATACGAATTATGTCAAGAAATATAAATACCGTGGCAGTGTTGATTTGCGCTATTCAAGTCGATTGACCGAACCGAGTGATGATTACCGTGAGTTCAATGAAAAATCATTTTCGATCCGAATCAATCACAACCAGGATCCAAAAGCACATCCTTATCAAACGATCGGTGGTAGTGTCAATATTCAGAGCAATGATTTTGAATCACTCAATTTCAATGATGCACGCAGTGCATTGACCAATACCTACTCATCGAATTTCAACTACAATCGCACCTTTCCGGGTAAACCGTATTCTTTTTCGGGATCGATGACCCATAGTCAGAATACGCGAAGCCATTTAGTGACGATCAATGCACCTGATTTGAACTTCCGTTTGAACCGGATCTATCCGTTTAAAAGTAAAACAAGGCCCGGTGATGATAAATGGTATGAAAAAATTGCATTCCAATATTCGGGAAATGCCAAGGCACAAATCAATACAACAGATACGACCTTATTCGAACCTTCAACTTTTAAAAATGCCCAATGGGGCGCGCAGCATCGGGCCAGTACAAATGCGAGTTTTAATGTCTTTGAATATTTCAATGTCACACCATCGATCGATTACGGAGAGACATGGTTTTTCAAGACGCGTGATTACATATTCCGCTTTGATGGAGATGATACTACCTTTGTCAAAATGGATACGATCTATTATCCGGATGGTAATGGATTTATTGTAGTGCCCGATACGGTAAGTTATGGAGAGGTTGCATCAGAATTAAAATCCGGTTTTAAACCTTTTCGTTCCATGTCGGCCAGTGTCAATGTCAATACACAGATCTTTGGTAAGAAAGAATTTAAAAAAGGTTGGTTAAGAGGGATCCGGCATGTGATTAAACCGAGTGTCGGATTTTCGTATACGCCGAAAGCGGATTCGAGTTTTGTATATAAAGAACATCGATTTAATGTCCTTGATCCAAAATTTCAGAACTCCAATCGCTTCAGTGGATTATTATACTCTGTCAATCCGGTTCTCCAGGAGCAGGCGAATATCAACTATTCGATCAATAATATTTTTGAGGGAAAATATTTCAGCAAGCGGGACAGCATTGAGAAGAAATTTAAACTGTTTGACAACATCAGTATGTCGGGTAGCTATAATATAGTTGCTGACTATTTCAAATTTAGTCCTTTAAATATCAATGGTAATACACGTTTCTTTAAAGGCCTGACAACCGTTTCTGTCGGAGCATCTTACTCTTATTATGGGTTGAAGGATAATGCAAAGCTGGATACCATGCTGTATATCAAATCGCATAACAAGCTTCTTCGCTTTGATAATTTGCGGTTGCGCTTTTCGACAGGTTTCACGATAGCAGATGTGATCGGTTTATTTACGGGAAAGAAGGATGATAGCCAGGCAACTTCATCGGGTAGAGCTGGTACTGTACCAAAGAAAAGACTTCCGACGACTGAAGATAAATTTATGGACCTCTTCAACGGATTTTCGATCAACCATGAATTTCAACTTATCCGGACAGACCGGACCACCGGTGACACGACCTTTGTCAGTGCCCATACTGTCAACATGGTTGGCAGTCTCCGTATCACGCCAAACTGGTCGATCAATGTCGGCAACATAGGCTATGATTTTCAGTCAAAAGAATTGACCTATCCGGATATTGGTTTATCTCGTGATCTGCATTGCTGGGAACTTGCATTCAGTTTCCAGCCAGACCGGGGTACTTATTCATTTCATATAGGTGTGAAGCCGGGGTC
>JANMVA010000575.1:0-6072 GCA_031392195.1 Saprospiraceae bacterium
TCTGAATCATCCGCGATGATTTCCAGGTTGCTGATGATTTCACGGGTGGGGTGTTTTAAATACATTCTCATCAATACCCGGTTCCAGTCTGCCTGGTATACATATTGCCCTTCGGTGAAAGCAGGGTTGCTGAAAATCGCATGTGCTGCTTCGTATTCATTCAATCCAACATAAGAATGGGCTCTGTAATAAAGTGCTCTTTTGTATAGCCGGTGTGTATCGCTGATCATTTCTGCTAATCCTGACCTTGCGGGTGAGGTGGACATCATCGAAGATATAATCGAGCAAACAGCAATACCTAAAACTACCGAACAAAACTGCGGCGATATTCCCGGAACCGAAGTGCCTAACCATACGTATGGTTTCGGACGTATAGATGCCCTGGCGGCGGTTAATGCTGCCATTGCATTGATCCCTGTCAGCACCGATCATGCGGAGGGTATCATCGGAGCGAATGTATATCCTAATCCGGTGGACAATCTATTGATCATCGATCTTCAACAAATGACAAGTGAGGTACGTATTGAGATCGTAGATATGCATGGCAGATTGATCTGGCAATTCAAATCAAATCATGAATTGCATGAGTCCATACAAATTGATTTTTCGAGTTATCCTGCAGGCATTTATTTTTACAGGATTTTGATCGATGGAAAAATGGTCAATGGTAAAGTAGTGAAGAATTAAATTTTTTGAGCTCTTCACTACATTGTTATCCAATTATCCCACCTTTATAATAAATATTATGCCATCCATATTCATTACCGGTGCTACAGGAAATCAGGGTGGGGCTGCTGCCAGAAGCCTGGCCTCTAATGGTGTTAAAGTCAAAGCACTGGTCAGGGATCCTTCGTCTGCTAAAGCTGAAGCTTTAAAGAATTCAGGTGTCGAACTCGTGAAAGGAGATTTAGATGATCCCTCTTCCTATACACATCACCTGGATGGGATTGATGGTGTGTTTGGTGTTCTTTCGTTTCCACTTGCTTTTGAGAAAGAAGTCAATCAGGGAAAAGCACTGGCGAACGCAGCAAGAGACAAAAATGTAAAGCATTTTATCTATTCTTCCGTTGCCTATAGTGATCAGAAAACGGGTATCCCGCATTTTGAATCCAAATATTTAATTGAAAAGAATTTGATCGGGACCGGTATTCCCTACACCATATTGAGACCTGTTTCTTTTTATGAAAATTTTCAATATCCAGATGTCAAGAAGCGGATTTTGAAAGGAAAATTTGTAGCCCCGTTGGATAAGAATACGGTTCAACAAATCATCAGCGCGGAGGATGTTGGAAAAGTCGCAGCTCATATCTTCTTAAATCCCGACGCATATAAAAATCGCACGATCAACCTGGCTGCCGAAACAATGGACCAGGGTCAAATGGCATCTGCATTCTCAGATGTGCTTGGATTTAATGTGAAACATCAGAAACTTCCGGGCCTGATCACCAGGCTTTTGATGGGTAAGAATCTGCATACGATGTTTAAATATGTCAATGATCATGGAGGTTTATTTGCCCCTGACTTTGAGGCCGTCAACAAGGAACTCCCGGCGATGGTGAGCCTGAAGGAGTGGATCCGGACGAGATTTAATCAATAGAAGCAAGCCATTGAAAGGAGGACAGATGTTGACAAAATCTGTTTCGGATGTCAGATTTCGTCAACATGTGGTGATGGTGACAGATTTCGTCAACATCTGGCGAGGGTGACAGATTTCGTCAACATCTGACATTGATGACGAATATTGTCAACATCTGGTGTTTGTGACAGATTTCGTCAATATCTGACATGAAGTTTCCAAGCCCCTTTTCCCCAAATATTAAAGACAGATTTCATCTCCATCTTTCAGGAACTTTTTTGGTGTTTATCCTTCCCGGAGATTAGTCATTAAGAAATATTTAGTTTAAACCAGTCAGAAACAGCTTTCACCCAACCGTTCAGCCCAACCATTTGTTTATATGTATTTTTACCCATCGCCTTGATCTTTAAGACTTTCAAATGAAACTTGCTTCCATCCTCATTTTCTTCATTTTCCTTGTCTCCATCAGATGCAGTGAAAAATCCTCATTGGCAAGCAGCACGCATTGTTGTACTGCAAAGAATTCAAAAACTGCCCTGACCTGCAAACTCATGCCCGAAGACCTGAGGCTCAGGAAAGAAACCGTATTGGAAAGCCTCAAGAAAAAAGTCCTGGAGAAAAAAGAGCTACCCAATGGATATGCATTCCGTTTTTCAGGCTCGGATACAATTGTAGATGAGCTGGTGGAATTTATCAAGACCGAGAGAGAATGTTGCGATTTTTTCATCTTCAATTTATCGATCAGTGGTGATAAGAGTGAAGCATGGCTGGAACTGACCGGTGTGGAAGGAGCTAAGGATTTTGTCACCCAGGAATTAGGACTATGAAGAATATATTTTTATATGCAGGACTGCTGTTGATCATCATGACCTCATGCAGGAAAAAAGAGGAAGTACAAACTGAAGCTCAATCCATTGATTCGCTGGCCCAAAAATATGTACAGCTCGCCCTGATCATTGGTCAGTATGATGGATCATTCGTCGATGCGTATTACGGACCTGATTCGCTCAAACCAACTGCGAAAAATGATTCGATTTTCCCCAAAGACAGCATGCTGGCCGAAGTCAATTATGTGCTGGCTGCACTCAAGGAGATCGAAATGAAATCCGCAAATGATACGCTCAGCAACAGGGCAGGATGGATTGCCGATCAGCTCGTGGCTTTCCGGAACCGGATAAAAACTTTCTCTGGTGAGATTGAATCTTTTGATGGTGAATCCAAAGAATTGTTTGGTGTCGAAGCACCTACCTACGAAAAAGAACATTTTGAAAAGCTCATCAATGAACTCGATACCTTGTTGCCGGGGGAGGGGAGTGTCCAGGAACGATTCCAGTCACTGGCTAATCAGTTTATTATTCCAAAAAATAAACTAGATGCTGTGTTTAAAGCAGCTATTGAAGAATCCAGGAAGCGAACGATCGCACATTACACATTGCCAGAAGAAGAAAGTTTTAAACTGGAATTTGTCAATGATAAACCTTGGAATGGTTATAACTGGTACAAAGGAAACTATACGAGCCTGATCCAGATCAATACGGACCTCGACATATTTATTGACCGTGCGATTGATGTTGGAAGTCATGAATCGTATCCCGGGCATCATGTGTATAATATGCTGCTCGAGAAAAATCTATATCGCGATCAGGGCTTAGTCGAGATCTCGATGTATCCATTGTTCAGCCCGCAATCTCTGATCGCAGAAGGCACGGCCAATTATGGTATTGAGATGGCATTCCCGGGAGATGAGAAAACCATCTTTGCGCGTGATGTATTATTACCACTGGCCGGATTGGACACGACCGGGATCACACAATATTTTAAAGCTGTTGCTATCAAGGGAAAATTGAATTACGCCCGGAATGAAGCAGCGCGGGGTATTATCAATCAGACCATGACTGAAGCAGAAGCCAAACAATGGATGATGGATTATGCATTATTTAACGAAGAGACAGCTGCCAAATCTATTAGCTTCATCAGGAATAATCGCAGCTACGTCATCAATTATAATTACGGAATGGATCTGGTCAGTGAGTATGTGGAAGATAAAATCAAGGATGATCCCACACCTGAAAACCGCTGGAAAGTTTTCGGCGAACTGATGAGCAGGCAGGTGAGGATAAAAGACCTGGCCAAAGGGAAAGTAAAAGGTGAGAAAGAGGAAGTCGGAGGTAAAGAGGTAAGAGGTAAGAAGTGAGAAGTAAGAGGTGATGCGTTCGTCAATTGTGATTACCTGCTGTCGTGAGATGTGAATCGTGAATCGTGAAACAGGCAGTTTTAGTTTTTTGCCTTTTCATTATTTGTCGATAGATGAAGTCGCTGATTCACTGAGTTATACTGATTTAATTGCCGCTAATTACGCTAATTTGCGCTAATTAAATTTTGTCAATTGCTCCTTGCCTTCTGCCTTTTTGCCCCCAAACCCCTGTGTTTCTCAACCATTCATCTCACTGCGTTCGATTTCATTCTCTCAAAAACCCCGGGGAGTATGTTTTATCATTTTTTTTGAAATCATAGTATTGTTGCCTATTGCCTATTGTCAATTGCCTCCTTCGCCTCCTCCTTCGCCTCCGCCTCCTTCGCCTTCGCCTCCGCCTTCGCCTATTTTTTTCTATTTTCCCTGTCCATTACAAAACCAAAACCAAACCGACTACATGAAATTCAATCCGGTCAAGTGGAAGCTCATGGTGACCACGCTTCCCATTACGCTTTTTATCCTGCTGTTAAAATTCGGTATCGTGCATGGCCTGAACTATGAGGGCCTGGTCAAGTTTTCCGAAATCGGGCTTGTCATTACGGGTGGCATTTTCCTCATCGGTTTTATGCTCGCGGGGACAATCTCGGATTATAAGGAAAGTGAAAAGATTCCGGCTGAGTTGGCTTGCGCCATCGAGACAATAGAGGATACCTTGTTGTTGGGGCACAACTTCAAAGGTGGTTTTGATCTTTCGGAAGCAAGGCGCCAGTTGAATGAAGTCACTGAATCCATTATTAACTGGTTTAAGCATGGGGGATCTGAAGAAGATGTATTCCGGCGCATCAACAGCATCACCAATATTGCACTCACCATGGAAAAAGCAGCCGTCGGCGCTATCGCGGCCAGGGTCACCGGTGAACAGCACAATCTCCGGAAATTATTTTCCAGGGTCAATGTGATCAAGAAAACAGGATTCCTGTCCACCGGTTATGCATTGCTTGAGGTATTGACCGTGGTGATCATCTCGCTGATGCTGGTTGCAAAATTTGAGAACGAGACCATCAGCATCATCATCATCTCCTTCATCACACAGATCTTTGTCTACATGTTGCGCCTCATCCGTGATGTCGATGAGCCATTTGAATATTCACCATCCGGTAAAGCAAGAGCATCCGATATTGATCTGTTTCCTTTGATGGATTATGATCTGCGGGCAAAGAAGAGGATCTAAAAATTAGAACATTTTGTAGCGACACGATTAATCGCGTCTCTACAAAAAATGTTCTAAATTTTAATTAGAAATTGTCATCATTGCTTCACGATTTTCAACAAGCTGCCTTTATTGCCCTCTTCATTTTTGATGGTGAGAATATAAAGACCGGCAGGATATGGAGTCAATGCAGTTTGGAATTTATTCTCTCCTGCTTGCCATGGTGATGTGAAAAGTGTATTTCCAAGTTGATCATACAAACTGACGATCAATTTTTCGGTTGATTCATTTCTATAAATAGCGGTATTGAATCTGGCAGGGTTAGGTGAAATGATCAATCCTTCGATAGGTTGTAGGTCATGTAAACTTGTTCCAAGGCTGTCGGCGAACATAAAAATCACCGGATCGGGATTAACAATCAATCCATTTTCTGCGTGGAAACCAGTGGTCTGTTCTTCAAATGTGCCAAACAGAACGAAGCTGTCAGCCTGAACAGAGAATGATGATGTAAACCGTCCCGCCATCACCAATTCCTGCGCAGGTAGAAAATGACAGGCAATACCAAGCATCAAGATGAGAAAGAAATTTTTCATAATCAGGTTTTTATGTTCAAAAGTGAATAAGAATGAATGATTCGCTATCATGCCATTATTTCTTAACCTGTTGATGTTTGATTATTTCCCTGAGCTCATCGATCTCTTTGGCTTGTGCCTCGATCTTAGCTGTCAGCGTTGTATTTAATTCCTGAACAGCGGAAGTCAGCACAGCAATAATTTCTGTATAGTTGATTGCCTTATATTCTATTCCCTTTGTGTTATCCAGCTTATTTGTTTCAAGGCTTTCAGGCATCGCTACTTCTGATACAAGTTCTGGTAATACTTCTTCCATTTCCTGTGCAATGAATCCATGATGCAAGCCTGGTGAAAAACCATAAGGTGTGTCCATGCGATACTGATAGCTCGAAGGACGAAGTTGCATGATCTTATCCAGTGCATTAGTCTGTGGCCTGATATCTGTCTTCAACCTGGCATCAGATGAGAGCAACCATGACCCGGTATAAAACCCACTGCCAAAAAATGCCGCTGCCCAGAC
>JANMVA010000605.1:0-5535 GCA_031392195.1 Saprospiraceae bacterium
CACTCGGTACGATCGGATTCGTGGAAATGCTCCTGTTTATCGGAACACTTCTGTTAGGCTTTGTTTACATCATCAAGAAAGGAGCATTGAAGTGGGATTAGTGAATACAAAAATGAATGGAATAGAGATGGAGGTTGTTGAACAGATAAAAAAGAAATGAGTACGGATATCAAAATAGCACAGGCACCTCCGGGTGTGGAAGGTCAGGGGTGGTTCGCTACTCAACTGGACAAAACAATTGGCCTTGCTCGTGCCAATTCCATTTGGCCTCTTCCCTTTGCTACATCATGTTGTGGGATTGAGTTCATGGCAACCATGGGTTCAAACTATGACCTCGCCCGTTTTGGATCAGAACGGATGAGCTTTTCTCCACGCCAGGCAGACTTACTGATTGTAGCTGGTACGATCGCTAAAAAAATGGGGCCGGTTCTGAAACAAGTCTATCTACAGATGGCAGAGCCACGCTGGGTTCTATCCGTCGGCGCATGTGCATGCAGCGGAGGAATTTTTGATACGTATTCTGTTTTGCAAGGTATCGATCAGGTCATCCCGGTAGATGTATATGTACCCGGTTGTCCTCCAAGGCCCGAACAAATCATCGATGGCATCATGAAGATCCAGGAGTTGGTCAGGAACGAACCACTTCGCAGGAGAAACTCTCCTCAATACACTGCACTTCTTTCATCATACGGTATACAATAATCGGATGGGGCTGATCACTAACGAATTTCTCCTCGAACGCATAAAGCAGGAGTTTGGCGACGCCATTCGCGTTGCTGATTTTCCATATGGCATGCTCACACTTGTCATCGAGCCATCAAGAATCGTCGACATACTCCGCTGGCTCCATGAAGATTCTATTTTGAAAATGCGCTTTCTCACAGATATCTGCGGAAGCCATTACCCCGATCTGATAGACCACGAGCTGTGCGTGGTGTATCATGTGCACAGCCTGGAGAATAATTTAAGATTACGTATTAAAGCTTTCATCCCTGTTACAAATCCTGAAATACCGTCAGCAACTGCTGTATACAGTTCAGCCAATTGGATGGAACGCGAAACATATGATTTCTACGGTGTCATTTTTACAGGCCATCCAAATCTGAAGAGAATTCTCAATGTGGATGAAATGGATTATTTCCCGCTGCGAAAAGAATATCCGCTGGAAGACGCAACCCGTACCGATAAAGAAGATCATTATTTTGGAAGATAGGTCGAGATATATAGAATGAATCAGCTGGAAGTAAAAGATAAAGATGTAAACGTCGGCGCCGTTCTCCGGAATGGTGAAGACTACGAGGCTGATTACACGATCATCAACCTTGGACCTACACATCCCGCGACACATGGTGTTTTTCAAAACATCCTGACGATGGATGGCGAGATCGTAATCGATTCCGAGCAAACAGTCGGATACATTCATCGCGCTTTTGAAAAAATTGCCGAACGCAGGCCCTACTACCAGATCACACCGCTCACGGATCGTATGAATTATTGCTCATCCCCGATCAACAACATGGGATGGCACATGACTGTCGAAAAGTTGATCGGTGTTGAGATTCCAAAACGCGCGCAATACATGCGTGTGATCATCATGGAATTGGCCCGCATCACCGACCACCTGGTATGCAATGCCGTGATTGGTGTCGATGCAGGTGCATTGACGGGCTTCACCTATATGTTCCAGTGGCGCGAAAAGATCTATGATATCTACGAACAGATCTGCGGTGCAAGACTCACGACCAACATAGGTCGCATCGGTGGCATGGAGCGTGATTTCAATAACGAAGTCTACAGGCTGATCGAATTGTTTTTAAAAGAATTTCCAAAAGGCTTTCAGGAATTTGGAAATCTTCTGGAGCGCAATCGTATCTTCTACGACAGAACTGTTGGCTCAGGTCCAATCACCGGCGAACGTGCATTGAATTATGGATTTACAGGACCGAATCTACGCGCTGCAGGAGTAGATTATGATGTGCGTGTGATGAACCCCTACAGTTCTTATCAGGACTTTGAATTTGACATACCGGTTGGATTGAATGGCGATACGTATGATCGGTTCATGGTGCGTCAGCATGAAATATGGGAGAGCCTGAAGATCATTCGACAGGCATTAGATAATATGCCGGAAGGAAAACACTTTGCCGATGTTCCTGAATTTTATCTCCCTCCGAAACAGGATGTCTATAATAACATGGAAGCCCTCATCTGGCACTTCAAGATCATCATGGGCGAAACGGATGTTCCGAAGGGCGAGATCTATCACGCTGTCGAAGGTGGCAATGGTGAGCTTGGTTTTTATTTAGTCAGTGACGGAGGACGTGCTCCGTATAAATTACATTTCCGCAGGCCTTGTTTTATTTTCTACCAGGCTTTCCCGGAAATGATCAAAGGCGGAATGTTGTCCGATGCCATTTTGACTTTAAGTAGTTTGAATGTCATCGCCGGGGAATTAGATGCGTGAGAAACGTGCCAAAGCTCGGCTTTGGTCCCGCCATTTGATAAAATGCTGCGGGAAGAACGTGAGAACGTGAGAACGTGAGAATGTGAGAATGTGAGAATGTGAGAGTGATTTGTAATAAATACAAGCCATTTTATTACAATAAGGAAAAGGGTCCCCGGTTGGTGAGCTGTAGTACATGGAAGAGGGAATGCAGGTCGAACCATTGGGGATTTAGGGGTTGCCGGGGAATTAGATGCGTGAGAACGTGAGAGGTAAGAGGTAAGAAGTAAGAATTACATGGTAAGAATTAAGTGGTAAGAGTCTGTAGTGTGCGGGGCTTGCCCCCGCCTAGCGAAATTAAATGGGGTGGGATGTGAGAGGTAAGAAGTAAGAATTAAGTGGTAAGAGTCTGTAGTGTGCGGGGCTTGCCCCTGCCTAAGAGAGATTAACAATGAAAATCCAAAATCTAAAATCCAAAATCTAAAATTGGAAACAGTCAATTTCAGTCCGGAAACATTAGCACTCATGCAGAGCATCGTCAGGCGCTTTCCTGAAGGCAGGCACAAGTCTGCGCTTCTTCCGGTTTTGCATATCGCACAGGCAGAATCCAATGGCTGGCTGAGTGTGCCGGTGATGGATAAGGTGGCTGAGATCTTGAATCTTCAGCCGATTGAAGTGTATGAAGTGGCTTCTTTCTATACCATGTATCATTTAAATCCTGTCGGTAAATGCCTGATTGAAGTCTGCAGAACAAGCTCATGCTGGCTGAGAGGTGCGAATGATGTCGTCTCCTACATCGAGCACAAGCTTGGCATCAAAGACGGAGAAACGACAGCCGATGGAAAATTCACACTCCGCACAGTTGAATGCTTAGGTTCATGTGGTACTGCACCTATGCTTCAGATCGGTGAAAAATTTTATGAGGATCTGACGTTTGAAAAAGTAGATCAGATCATAGAAGAACAAAGGAATAAAGAAGGACACTCAAAATATCTTGACTTACAAACCTTTTATCAAAATGAATAGCCGCTAATTACGCTAATTAACGCTAATACTTAATCGACCGGCGACAGGTATTGGCACAAACTTTAACCAGATGGAAACTAACAACATCATGCTTGATGAAGCAGGAGATTACAAAAACAATAAAGATTATCCTTTATCGGAAGAGATCTATAAAATTATAGGCGCATGCATGGAAGTGCATTCAATTCTGGGTAAAGGATTTCTAGAGATTGTTTACAAAGATGCTTTGGAATATGAGTTCAGGTTACGAGGAATTCCTTATGAACGCGAGAAGGAATTTTATGTGCCTTATAAAGACATCATTCTTCCAAGACGTTTCTTTGCAGACTTCTATGTATTCAATGAAATAATAGTTGAAGCAAAAGCACAAGAGGGTGTTCCGGATAGTTTGTTTAAACAAACAATAAATTATTTGGCAGCTTCAAAAAAAGTATTGGGATTACTAGTCAATTTTGGTGAAGATTCTTTAAAATACAAAAGAGTGATATTATCAAAATGACGTTGTTAATTAGTGAAATTTTAATTAGCGTTAATTAGCGTAATTAGCGGCTTAAATTATTTTTTTTGAGTAATGGAAAAAAGAGTTTTATTCGAACACATAGACGTACCCGGCATAGAATCCTATGACGTGTACAAATCCAAAGGCGGATATGCTGCTGCTGAAAAAGCACTGAAATCCATGTCACCCGAAGCCGTCGTTGAAGAAGTGAAAAAATCAGGTCTTCGCGGCCGCGGTGGCGCAGGCTTCCCGACCGGAATGAAATGGAGCTTTCTTGCAAAACCTGAAGCTGTCCCCCGCTATCTGGTGTGCAACGCTGACGAATCAGAACCCGGCACATTCAAGGACAGATACCTGATGGAACATCTTCCGCATCTCCTGATTGAAGGAATGCTTGCATCGAGTTTTGCATTAGGCGCAAAGACATCCTATATATATGTACGCGGAGAATTCTTCTACATCATCCGCATCCTCGAAAAAGCAATTTCCGAAGCATACAAAAATGGCTGGCTCGGAAAAAACATCCAGGGCTCCGGCTTCGATCACGACATGTACGTACATCCGGGCGCCGGCGCATACATCTGCGGAGAAGAAACGGCTTTACTTGAATCACTCGAAGGCAAAAGAGGATATCCGCGCATCAAGCCTCCCTTCCCCGCCGTCAGAGGACTTTATGATTGTCCGACAGTTGTCAATAATGTGGAGACAATCGCTGCAGTCGTTCCCATCATCAACAATGGAGGCGAAGAATATTGTAAAATAGGCATAGGAAAATCTACAGGCACCAAACTCATCTCCGCATCAGGCCACATTAAAAAACCGGGTGTCTACGAAATTGAATTAGGCATTCCTGTCGAAGAATTTATCTACTCAGATCATTTCTGCGGTGGCATACTTCACGATCGAAAACTGAAGGCCGTAGTTGCGGGTGGCTCATCCGTCCCAATCCTTCCTGCAGACTTGATTTTAAAAACTGCCAATGGCGAACCACGACTCATGTCGTACGAATCATTGGCTGATGGTGGTTTTCAGACAGGCACCATGCTGGGATCAGGTGGATTTATTGTGATGGATGAAAGTGCAAGCATTGTTCAAAACCTGTACACATTCACTCGCTTCTATCATCACGAAAGCTGTGGTCAATGTAGTCCATGTCGCGAAGGCACGGGCTGGATGGAAAAAATACTCCATAAGATCCTCGATGGTCACGGATCATTGAGTGATGTTGATCTCCTTTGGGACATTCAACGCAAAATAGATGGCAACACGATTTGCCCGTTAGGAGATGCAGCAGCATGGCCCGTAGCCAGTGCGATCAGGCATTTCCGCAGTGAATTTGAAGATTATGTCACCAAACCGCGGCGACAGGAAGTGAAATATTACTTTCACTGCCTCAATCAACCATCCGCATTGGCATCTTAATATATAATGGCGAAAGTAACGATAGACGGAATAGAGGTAGAAGTACCGGATGGCACCACCATCCTGCAGGCAGCACGCACCATCGGACCGGTTGTAGCACCACCAGCGATGTGCTATTACACCAAGCTGAAGACGAGCGGAGGTT
>JANMVA010000610.1:0-7962 GCA_031392195.1 Saprospiraceae bacterium
GATGAGTTCCGTATACATCCGGAAACTCTGTCAGATGGGACAACGAATAACCATTCAGATTGTTTTCAACTCAACGCTGGCACTGACTGTGACGGGTAAATGTATGCTCATTTTTTGATTAAGACCGAATTAAGCATAAGAGCCTCACCTCATTACATGATGTTGGACTGATGGATTCAGGTCTTTATCTTCTGAATAAAATCCCTCAATTGCATCTATCGCAGATCGTCTTTGTTAAATTTCCAGGACAAGTAATACGCAATCTTGTTGTAGTCGGTCCGGATCCCCTCAGCAGGGACAATTGGTTTCTAATTTCTGATCAGCGTCATTATTTTTTGATGCATTGATTTAATCGTGGATCAGGGCTCAAATAAATTATCGTATTCACTTTTTCCTTCTTTCGGCCGCATTTCTGCTTCGCGTCTTGGAATATTCAGGTCTAGTTTTTCTTCTTTAGGTTGGCCACCGAGCAACATGAGTGTACTGTTTTTCTCCCATTCTTCCAGCATCTGCAATCCCTGGTCTTCGAAGACGCCATTCTGAAGATCAACTGAATCCATAAAACTGCTCGACATTTCCATGAAGCGTTCCATCTCTCCGACTTTCATGGCCACATCATCTGCTATTACTTCAAGTGCCTGATCAAACATAGCACGCTTATCCGCATTACCGGAGATGATGCTCATGGCAGATTTCATCGCACTGTGACTGGCACGGATTGCTTTCCTTTCTTCTTCCTTCAGCTTCACCTGGTCTTTTGTATCCTCGAGTAAAATCTCTGAATTCGAATACATCTTTGTCAATACCCTGTACAGGATATTCATTTTATTTTCGAGCACGGCATACTTATCATTCGATTCCTTCAGCCGTGCGGCTTTGCGGCTGGAGAGCAACATTTGTTTTTCAACACCTTGTTCCCTTGCTTTTTGAGCAAGCTTCATATTGTAATCGATCTCAGTGGAATTTTCTTCCTGAATAGTTTTCAGCTTTCGGATCTGTCCCCGGAGTAGTCCGATCTGTTCACCCATTTTTTTCAGGTTATCCTGAAGGTCTTCCACATAATTTTTCAGGATACCGATGGGATCGATCGTAATAAATATTCCGGTGATCTTGCGCATCGCACTTTTGTACATGTAGTTGATCAGTGTGCGCATCTTTGGATCCAGCACCATGTAGATGATGGCACCCAATACCAGGAGTGTGACGACGAGCCCGAGTAATGATGATGCAAATGCAAGGATCTGAGGCAAAAATTTCACCAGCACGTAGCCAAAAACAGCCAGGATAGCCAGCATGAAGAATAGTCCTGTCCTGCCTTCCGGCCTTCCCCAGAATGATTTCGGTTTTTGCAGGCTTCCACTAAAGTCTTGAGCGGGAATGGTCATATATCGTGATTTAGAGATGTTGTTGAATGGATGTAATATCAGTTTCGATTGCAGAAACAAATTGCTGATAAGTTGTTTCAAATTTCAGTTTCGTCTGATCGATGGAAGCCTTTGCTTCGACAACTTCCTCGTCTGAACGTGAAATCTTCCCCTGGAATTCCACAATCTGTTTTTCCAGCTTGACTATTTGTCGTTTATGATCTTCAATCTGCTGCTGCAATTGCTGGAGCTCATCTTTTTTTGTGGCAATGCGTTGTTGCACCTGCTTATTGAGTGCTTCATCAAATTGCTTTTTTTCATCGCCAAGAATGGTCAGGTAATGCCTGGCAGACTGCACAAGTGAATCCTTTGTAACGCCCATCGTGGATGCAGTTGCAAAAGCAGACTTGAGAGAAGTGGTCGTATCGAGGTTGAGTCCTGCCAGTTGGCTGATCGATTGCTTAAACTTAAGGTAGTCGAAGCCTGGTTGGCTCTGTTTGGCCAGTGCGTTTTCAAGGAAATCGACACTCTTCTGGTCGGAGGTGCCTCCTAATCCTAATAGCTGAGAAATTTTCATAATCGTCTGGTAAATATAGAGAACCTCTATGGATGGCGTAAAATAATTGCAATGACCTGTTTATGAGCTGATTTTAGACGAAATGAAGATGATTAATGGTATTCGAAACAAATTTCGCGGCAAACCTGCGCATGATCATTACATATGAATGGAAACATCTTTTGAATACGGATAACGCATGAGGTAATCCAGGGCCGCTTCAAAAGGCAGCCTTTCAAATACAATCCTGAATAATGTTTCAATGATCGGAAGCCTCACCTTTGAATTTTTTGCAAGCAAATAAGCAATCCGAAGCGTCCGCAAGCCTTCAGCAAGTTCGGCAGAAGAATCGAGCACCTCCTGCAGACTTTGTCCCTGGCCTAGTTGAAAACCAAACATAAAATTTCGGCTGCTCGAGCTGGTCGCTGTCGCGATCAGGTCTCCAATGCCCGCAGTGCCCAGGAAGGCCGATTTGTCTGCACCCAATTGTCCACCGAAAAATGTGATCTCATGTAAACCGCGTGTGATAAACAAGCCCTGCATATTTTTTCCGAGTCCTTTGCCACGCAGATAGCCGGATCCAAGAGCAATGATGTTTTTAAATGCACCGGCAAGTTCTGCACCGAGTATGTCAGACGAACCAAAAACAAACATCAGTTTGCTGGATAGCAATTCGATGCCGATGCTGATCACTTCATCATATTCACTTGCAATGACGGTGGCGGTCGGTTGGCCTTCGAGAATTTCTTTGCTGAGATTCGGACCGGACAAACAACCGATGCGCAGCACATTGCTTTCTTCGGTGATGACTTCTGACATCGTGCTGACGTCTTCGCGTTCGAGCTTACCGGTAAATGACATGATGTCCTTAACACGAGTCGTATCCAAGCCCTTGGTACCATGAATGAGAATATGACGTGGTGACAAAAAAGGTCCCAGGTTTTTCATCATGGCCCTGAAGTCATCAGAAGGCACGATCGGAAATATCACTTCACATGTATCAGCAATTTCTTTTAATGACGAAATTGCTTTTATCCGTGTTGACAAAGAAACACCATGAAGGGTGTGCGATTCATTAATATGCTGAACGACTTGCTGGTCCCGGGCATATAAGAGCACATGATTATTGGCTGCAAGCAGCTGACCGACGGTGATGCCGAAGCTTCCCGCGCCAACAACGCCCACAGTCGTTTTTGGATTTGAACGGCTTTTACTCATTCCCTGATCAGTCGGAATTGATTATTTCTTCTTCACCTTTCCCTGCTTTGCCTCTGCAAGTCTTTGTTGTTCTTTCATTGCTGCCTCAATCCGGGACTGGAATCCGCCTTCTTTTTTCGGTTTGGCTTTATTGAGATTGAGTTGCTCCATAATGCGATCCTCATTGAAGAGAAACTTTTTAGCTCCCACCGTCTGTGCTATGTTCAGCAGGTTAGAATACAATAAATATAATGTCAGACCGGAGGCATAACTGTTGAAAAAGAACAGGAAACCAATCGGCATGAAGTACTGCATGTATTTTAATGCCGGATTCATATTGGCCATGTCCATGTTCTGCATATTATAATATGTATATGCAACGGTGCTGATCGCCCATAGCAATGTCAGCAAACTGATATGTGCTCCATAAAATGGAATTTCAAATGGAAGGTTCATAAACACATCATACGATGACAAGTCAGTCGCCCACAGAAATGAAGCCTGCCTGAATTCAATAGAGGCAGGAAAGAATCGATATAATGCAAACCAAACCGGCATCTGAAGTAGAACAGGAAAGCAACCACCGAGTGGATTGACTCCATACTCCCGGTAAACTTTCATGGATTCCATCTGCTGCTTTTGCATGTCGTCTTTATACTTCTCCTTCATGCCGGCAAGCTGCGGCTTGAGGGCAGACATTTTGGCCTGGCTCTTCAGCATTTTATACGACAATGGAAACAATGCAAGCTTTACCAATAAGGTCAGCAACAGAATCACCACACCCTGACTGGGGATAAAACCTAACAGAAAATTGAAGACAGGTCTGATGATCCATCGATTGATCGATCCAAAAATGCTCTGGCCGAATGGAATGACGTCCTCAAGTTCTACTTTGTACCGTCGCAGTAATTCAAAGTCATTTGGTCCGGCAAAAATTTTCATTGAAGCCGTTGGATTGTTGCCGGACAGCGGAATGCCAAGGACGGATGAAGTTGTTTTTAGATTCTCATCCGTTTCATCCAACATCACGGTTTCCATTACACCCCCATCAAACGAGTTATCCGCTATCAGGGCTGTATTGAAAAACTGGTTGGAATGTGAAACCCATTTTAGAGGTTGTTCTGATAAATTTTCCTGATCGCTTTTCCGGCAATTACAGTAATCTACCGATTCAGTATTTTCTTTGAAATAAACGGTTGTGAAATTCCGCTCAAACTGATCGTTTTTTTCAAGCTTCTCCAGTTGATTGATCCAGGTAAGTTTGGATGGCTGACCGCTTGTCAAAAAAGTGGACCCGTTTTCTATTCCAAAATTGTATTGGATTTCATAGGGGTTATCTGTTAGGATATATTCTTGCGTGATTTTTTCTCCGGCTTGTCCCATCGCAGTGAATAGGACTTTGTTATTCTGAACCGTAGGAACAAAATGGAGATCTCCTGTGTGAAGCTCACCCCGTTGTGCCGGTAAAGAAATATCCCAGGTATTCCGGGGGTCATCCATGATTTTTAATGGGACTTTGTATTCCTTTTTATTTTCATCGAGGAGTACTTTCTTGTATTTCTTTAGCTCGATGCCGGAAATTCTACCTCCTTTGGTCAGAAAATCAACAATGAAATGCTCGTTTTCCAGCCTGACTGTTTCATTGGCACCGGTGGCTGCAGTTGCAAATGTCCCGTATTGGTTGGCCAGAGTAATGGAGTCAGTGGTTTCATTAGTCTGCTCAGCATCAATTGTTTCCCGGGTGATGGAGTCTTTAAAGATCTCGACCCTGTTGAGGCTGTCCTGGCGTTGTTGCATTTCTGCCATTTCATCCTTGGAAGGGGAGTTGACAAAAGTCCAGATCATCAAAAGGGCAAAAATGAGGACAAAGCCTATAATATGATTGCGTTCCATTTATTTCAATTCAAAAAAGAAGATCGCAAAGGTAGAGCCTAATCGTAAAGCACCAAATATCATTCTACAAGTAATCGTCAGGAGCCTGATGTACACTTAATCTTCCCCTATCAACACAAGCACAGGGATATTCACATTGAATTTGGTCGCAGGTGTTTTGGCCGGACCGAGCAACTTCTCCAATATCCCCCGCTTTCTTCTTATAACACACAGAAGATCAGCATCATGCTGCGTCAGGTATTCATGGATGCTTTCGTTAAAATTGTCATTTCCATACCTCGTGATATCGTTGATCACCTGCAGGATACTGAAGCTATGTTCCGGAATTGGATCTGAATTATCTCCGATATGAAGTAGCTGGACATGTGGCTTGAAAAGCTGGTTTATCTGGATAATCGGCTCGAGGGCACCCATAAATCGGACAAATGTGTCTTTTGCAGCAAAAACCACCTTTTGAATTCGTCTAAATTTAAAACGAGGCGGCACCAGCAAAACAGGTATTTCAGTGGTCTTAACTAGTGCCCCGGATGTAGATCCGAGGAAAGTATCCGGATTCTCATGCTCTCCCTGGCATCCCATCACCACAAAATCAGCTGAAGTCATCTCCATCATTTTCTTCAGGCTGGAGAGCACATCATCCCTGATAATCTTATAGTCTACACCCAGATCGGGGTAGTTGGTTTTCAACTTATCAATACGTTTCTGGATCCATTTCTCCGGGTCCTTCCCCGCTTCGGCCTGGCCGGTGGTATGGGACACTACTTTATGTAGCAAACTAAAGCAATGCACGATCATGATGTCAGCCCCTGCTTTCGATGCAAGTTTAGCAGCATATCGCAATGCTTCCTTTGAATTTTTTGACAGGTCTACCGGGACTATTATATGGTTCATAGCTAAAAAAGTCGTCAAAGCTAATCAAACGTTCGGGAGGTGGTTAGACATCCCCGATCCTGGTGCCCGGAAGAATATTGACTGACTTCTTTAATACGATGATGCCATCGACGACACAGTAAGTTTCAGTTTCCGTGTCTTTCAATGAAGTGCTGCCTTTGATCACCACATTATTTCCTATGCGGCAATTGATGTCAATGATGGCATTTTCAATATGACAATCTTCACCGATTCCCATCGGAATGATTTTGCTTGAAAGAACATCCTCGAGGTTTTCATATGTATCCATTCCCATCATAATCGTTTTCCTTACCACTGAGCCTCGACCTATCCGGGATCGGATTCCAATCACCGATTGACTGACTTCCTTTGCATTAATGATACATCCGTCTCCTACGATGACATGTGTGCAAACGGTACCAAGAAGTTTTGATGGAGACAACATTCTGGATCGGGTAAAAACAGGATTATGCGAATCATATAGATTGAATCGCGGCAACGGCATGGCCAATTCAAGATTTGCTTCAAAAAATGAACCGATCGTTCCGATGTCAGTCCAGTAGCCATCATAGGCATAACTATGAACTTTGTAAAATTTATTGATGGCAAACGGAATGATTCCTTTTCCAAAATCATGCTCGGTTGGATTGAGTGCAAATAATTGTTTGAGGGTTTCTTTTTTAAATAAATAGATCCCCATTGATGCGAGGTAATGCTTTTTGTCCTTCGCGTACTTTTCCGGAAGTTCCGATGTCCATTCAGGTAAAATATCGGCACTGGGTTTTTCAATAAACTTTTCGACTTCTAGTTGCTGATTCACTTTCATGATGCCAAATCCTGTTGCTTCTTCAGCGACAACGGGAATGGTTGCAATTGTCAGCTCAGAATTATTTTCAAGATGTTGCTGGAGAAATGCAGCAAGGTCCATCTGGTACAACTGGTCACCCGACAAGATCAATACATACTGATAATCATATTCATCTAATCTCGTCATGGTCTGCCTGACAGCATCAGCAGTTCCCTGAAACCAATCTTTGTTGGATGGCGTCTGTTCTGCAGCAAGGATGTCAACGAAGCCCTGGCCGAATGCATCGAAGTGATAACAGTTTTTGATGTGCCGGTTGAGGGAAGCAGAATTGAATTGAGTCAGGACGAATATCCTGTTGTAACCGGAATTTAAACAGTTTGAAATCGGGATATCGATAAGCCTGTATTTACCGGCAAGTGGTACTGCAGGTTTTGATCTGCGTGCGGTCAATGGATATAACCTTGAGCCTGCACCGCCACCCAGGATGACACATAAGATTTCCCTGTTCAGATTACGCATTGGACTTAGCTGGTATTATTTCCTGATAAATGTCGAGATATTTTGACGCTGAATTCTCCCATGACAAATCTTTTACCATTATTTTTTCACGAACAGATGATAACAGTTCTGTCATGGCAAATAACCTGCTGCTGCTTTCTATTCCCCACATACCCTGGTATTGTTCGAGATCTCGGAATAAAAATCCATCACCATCCTTTCCATCAAATGGCTCGATCGTATCCAGTAATCCACCTGTAGCCCTGGCAATCGGTACTGTCCCATATCGCATCGCATACATTTGATTCAGACCGCAGGGTTCTGTGCGAGAAGGCATCCACAGGTAATCAGCCGCAGCATATAATCGATGTGCGACACCTTCATTGTACATGATCAATGCTCTGACATGAGGTCCAAAATTATGTTCAAGCATGCGGCACTGGTCCTCGATTTGCTTGTCGCCTGTACCAAGGATAATGAAGCATGCGTCCCGGTGATAGATCATGTATTCATAGATCAATCCTGCCAGAAAGTCAATTCCCTTGTCATGCACCATCCGTCCGATAAAAATGTGGAGCGGCAAGTCGGTCGGCATTTCAAGCTCCTTCATCAGGCTGACCTTATTATCTTTTTTCCACTTATCAATTCCCTTTTTAAATTTGACTTTGAGGTAATGATCTGTCGATGGATTCCAGTAATCGTAATCAATGCCGTTGATCACGCCTCGTGATTTCATCCATTCACTGTGGAACAAG
>JANMVA010000639.1:0-1514 GCA_031392195.1 Saprospiraceae bacterium
AGAAGTCCCTTTTGAACTTAAGGCTGCACAGGATGCCACACTAAGTATGGTCATCATCAGCAGACCGAATGTTACTTGTTTCATGATTATTGATTTATGATATTATGATTGTTCTAGTATGGCAGATAGTGAATTCATATAGGAATCTTTCCATGTGGCAATGTTCCCGAAATCAATTCCATCGATGATCATATGTGATCCGGTTACGGAGCCTAAACGCCGGAAGCTTATGCCTTGTTTTGAAAGATATGTCACGCAATTGTCAATGTAATCAGCGTCCACAGAAATCACCACCCGGCTCTGACTTTCTCCAAACATTGTGATATCCGCTCTCTCAGCGTCGAGATTCACATGATATCCATGACGTCCGGACATCGCACTTTCTGTTAGACAAACAAAAAGTCCTCCTTCTGATATATCATGTGCGCTCTGAATCAAACCCTGTTCAATAAGGCCACTTATTGTTTCATGTAATTGCAACTCAGTCTCCAAATCAAAATCAGGACAGGGTGTCAGACGTACTCCGGCAATTTCTCTGGCATACACAGAGCCATTGGCATTGACCGGATCAGGTCCTAAGACGAAAATAGCATCACCCTCCTTTTTAAAAGACAGCGTAGTTGCGTGCTCTTCTTTTTCCACCAAACCCACCATGCCAATAGTAGGCGTGGGGAAAACAGGTTCAGTGCGATCTTTCAGAACAGATTGATTATAGAAGCTGACATTACCCCCGGTAACAGGTGTATTAAATTTCCGCGCAGCTTCGCCCATTCCCTTGATAGCATTTACAAATTGATAATACACTTCAGGATTGTAGGGGTTGCCAAAGTTGAGACAGTTAGTAACTCCAAGTGGAATGCCCCCTGAACAACGAATATTCCGGGCTGCTTCGGAAACTGCTATCATGGTCCCTACATATGGATCAGCCTGCACATAAGCGCTGTTGCAATCGACAGTAACAGCAAGAGATTTATCCGAATTTTTTAAACGTATAATGGTCGCATCAGACGGATCATTGGTATTCGTATTACCAGTACGGACGGTATGATCATATTGTTCGTACACCCATCGTTTAGATGCGATGTTGGGGGAAGAAATTATTTTTTTAGCAATCGATATCAATTCTTCTGTAGTGCGAGGCTGAGGATCAAAGGAAACAATATCATTCATGTATTCAGGTCGGCGGCTTTCACGATCGTAGACAGGGGCACCACCACCCAGCACCAATGAATGAGCATCTACCTCCGCTACTTTTTCTCCGTAGCGATAATATTCAAGTTTACCTGTATCTGTTACCTCACCGATCTCGGCGCACTCAAGGTCCCATTTGTCAAACACTGCCTTGACTTCTTCTTCACGTCCTTTTTCAACGACAACCAGCATCCGTTCCTGGCTTTCGGAGAGAAGAATTTCCCATGCAGCCATATGCATCTGTCGTGTGGGGACGAGGTCCAGGTTGATGATCATACCTGTTCCGGATTTGGCGCTCATCTCTGACGTTGAACATGTAATGC
>JANMVA010000005.1:0-4384 GCA_031392195.1 Saprospiraceae bacterium
AGGTGGAATTTCATCCATGGATCAATCAATCCAAATTGCATAAATGGATGAATGATCATCAGATCCCGCTGACAGCATATACACCGCTTGGCCAGGGAAAGCTGATCAATGACAGAAAGCTGGAAGAAATGGCGGTGACATATCTGCGTACACCGGCGCAGATCGTATTGCGCTGGATGATGCAAAAAGATGATATCCTGGCGATCCCTAAATCTTCAAACCCTCAGCGGTTGGCCGAAAATATCAACGTCTTTGATTTTGAGCTTTCATCCGAAGACATGGAGGTCATAGATGCGTGGAAGCTGGAGAACCAGCGGAGAGTGAGTGCTCAGGAAGGGGCGAAATGGGATTAAAGGCATGGGGCATGGAGCATGGAGCAGGGAGTAATTTGAGAGCGGTCCGCCCACCTCTTAAAATTCACTAAGCATGTCGTAGCGCAGCGAAGATCCCGCCTTTGCATCAGCAATGTTGCGGGAGAGCAGGGAGTAATTTGCGGGCGGTCCGCCCACCTCTTAAAATTCACTAAGCATGTTGTAGCGTAGCGAAGATCCCGCCTTTGCTTCAGCAATGTTGCGGGAGAGCAGGGAGTAAAACCTCCGTTGTTCTACCATCATAAAATGTCGTTTGATCTACAAATTCCACCCTTCAGGCTATTTTTCCATTTATGCAATTTCCTTTTTGAAAACTTGCAACCATGGGCACCTTCTAACTGTCTTTTCGCACGATGAATACAGCATTTTTACACCACCGGGCTTTCATTCTTCCTTTATTGATTCTTCTCCTGGCAACTACTTTTCTGGCAAGTCAGAACGGAGGTAATACGGTTAGTTTTACCGCTGACGGGGTTGAAAGAAGACAGTATCACACGCAGTTTATAGAAGATCTCCCGATCAAAATGGATGGCATCCCGAACGATGCTGCCTGGCAAAGAGTCGAATGGGGAGGTGACTTTATCCGGCACCAGCCGGACAATGGTGGCGAGGCATCACAAGAGTCCAATTTTAAAATTCTCCATGATGACAAGCACTTGTACATTGCTTACAGGGCACATGATACATCGCCTGACAGCATTGTGGCCCGGTTAGGTCGCCGGGATGAATTTTCAGGTGACTGGATGGAAGTCAATATCGATAGCTATCACGATCTGCGCACCGCATTTTCATTTACGCTTTCTGTCAGTGGTGTCCGGCATGATGAGTTTGTCAGTAATGATGGCAACTACTGGGATACGAACTGGAACCCTGTATGGGAGGCTGCAACCAATATCGACAGTGCAGGTTGGACTGCAGAGGTGAAGATCCCATTCAGTCAACTGCGCTATGGAAACCAGGCAAATCCCGTGTGGGGTATCCAGGTGATGCGACGCTTATTCCGGAAAGAAGAACGATCCACATGGCAGCACGTCTCTCAAAATTCTAACGGATGGGTCAGTCACTTTGGTGAATTACACGGTCTGACGAATCTTCCTACGAGCAAGCAGATCGAATTGGCTCCTTACCTGGTAGCCCAGACTGAAACATTTAAAGCACAGGCAGGCAACCCTTTTGAGGACGGCTCAAGGAATAAGATTTCTGCGGGCATTGATGGAAAATTTTCCGTGACGCGGGATATGATCCTCGACTTTACGATCAATCCGGACTTTGGACAAGTAGAAGCAGACCCTGGTGCTGTCCGGTTGGATGGTTATGAAATATTCTTCGATGAGCGAAGGCCATTTTTCCAGGAAAGCAGGAATCTTTTTGATTACAATCTCACCGGTTCAGCAGCCGGTGGGTCATATGATTCTGATCTGCTCTTTTATTCCCGTCGCATTGGTGGTTCACCACATGGAGATCCATCATTGAGTGATAATGAGTTTGCAGAAATTCCATCTTTCGCTTCCATCCTGGGTGCAGCAAAGTTTAGTGGCAAAACAAAAAATGGTGTTTCGATTGGCATCCTCGAAAGTATTACTGAGCGCGAAGTCGCCAATATTGCGAATGGAGATGAACGTCGTCAGGAGCTGGTGGAGCCATTGACGAGTTATTTTGTCAGCCGCATTATCAAGGACTTTGAACAGGGGAAAACAATATTAGGCGGAATGTTTACCGCTGTTAATCGCAAAGAAGGATTATCTGATCTGCATAAGGCAGCTTATAGTGGCGCATTTGATTTTGAACATAAATGGAAGAACCGGTGGTGGTTTCTAAAGGCTAACCTGATCGTCAGTCATGTGGCAGGCACCGAAGAAGCTATCCTGCAAACGCAAACGAGTTTTGTTCATTTGTTGCAACGACAGGATGCCGATCACGTGGATGTAGATCCAACACGCACCTCGCTGACAGGAACTGGCGGCACCATAAAAATTGGGAAGTTTGGCGGCAAGCCCAATAAAAATGGTGGCATCTACCTATTTGAAACGGGCGTAACATGGCGATCACCATTACTTGAAATGAATGACATTGGTTTTTTATCAGCGGCCGATGAGATCAATCATTTTACCTGGGCTGCATATAAGGTCCAGCAACCTTTTGGCATTTTCAATACAGCACAGATCAATTACAATCATTGGGGCAAATGGGACTTCGGAGGACGGTTTCTCTATAATGCGTTTAATACAAATGCGAATCTCTGGCTAAAGAATAACTGGAAATTTGGAGGGGGATTTACATTGAATCCGTTGGATGTATCGAATAATGCATTGCGCGGTACTACTGCTTTGCGCAAGCCTCCCGGTTATGGCTGGGATTTATTTGTTGAGTCTGACAGCCGTAAAAAAATAACGTTCCAGGCGAATGCCTCTTTTGGCGGAGCTTACGAAAAAGCAGTTAAGTTTTTCAGCACCAATGCAGGTGTGCAGTTTCAGCCCTTTAATGCATTGCGTTTTTCAGTAGTGCCGGGTTATCAACGTATCATTCGCAGCCATGACCAGTTTGTGGACCAGGTTTCTTTCGAAGGAAATGTTAAAACGATTGTTGGATATGTCAACCAACGCAGTTTTTCTCTATCGACACGCGCCAATTATTATATCCTTCCCAATTTATCACTTCAGTTTTATGGACAGCCTTTTATTTTCAGAGCATTATATAAAAATTTCGGATACGTTCAAAGGCCATTAGGTAAAACTGTCGGTGAGCGCTTCCATGTGTATGAGGCAGATGAAATTTCGATTACCGGAAATGCTGCCACTGTAGATGAAAATGGTGATGGACTAACCGATTACTCATTCGATACACCGGACCTCAATTTTATTCAGTTCAGATCCAATCTGGTGCTGCGATGGGAATATGTTGCCGGATCCGAAATATTCCTGGTGTGGTCGCAGGGTGTTACGCCCGATGCCTTTGGAGATTTCCAAACACCCCTAGTGACAAGTCTTTTCAATAATGTGTTTGATGAGAAGCCGCACAATATTTTTTTGGTGAAGTTTTCGTACAGGTTTTTAAGGTAGGTCGTTTCGACTAACGCTCAACGACCCGCGGATTGATACCTGGAGGAAGCAATAAATGGTTCTCTCAACTAACCCTCGACGACCAACAGATTCAAAAATGGACGAAAAAGGGACTGTTTTTGTCTTCACAAAAGGCTTGGTCGTTTCGACTAACGTAAGCGACCAACAAATATGTACATGGAGATTTGATTTTGTTTCCATGTACGAATCCGCAGGTCACTGAGCGTCAGTCGAAGTGACCGGAATTATCTGTGTCAACCAAGAACCTGGGATTTCTGTTAAGGTTCCCGAAATCCACTTAGTTTTACCTTATTCAAACAAGCCTTAACCATGACAAAGCTGTTTACTTCACTTTTCATTTTACTGTTTGCCCTAGTCAGTATTCATGCCCAGACACAGGAGGAATTGCTGGCACAGAAAGCCGCGAAGGAAGCAGAGTTAGCGATTATCCAGCCACAGTCTAATGACCTGAATGCACGTGTAGAAACGCTGAAGGCCGAACTAGCCGTGCTGACAGAACAAACGACTCCTTATCCGAGATGGGATGTTGGTGCGCTCGGTAATGCAGGCTTTAATTTTGCGAGCTTTAGTGATTGGTTGTCAAAATCAAGCCCGAATACAACAGCATTCAATATTGCTGTGACGACCAATGCATTTGCGAACCTGCAACAGCGTAAATATTTCTGGCGAAATAATGCCAACCTAACCCTTGGTTGGTTAAAATTTAATGACCGGGATGATCCTACGGACAACAAAGAATTCAGGGTTGCTGCGGATGCTTTCAATGCAAGCTCGCTTTTAGGATACAAACTCAGCGAGACTTTCGCCATTTCAGCATTGGGAGAATATCGAACATCTGTGCTGGATGATAAGCTAAATGATCCCGGCTATCTGGATGTAGGCGCGGGGGTGACCTGGACTCCTATCACAGACCTCGTGGTGGTCGTGCATCCG
>JANMVA010000015.1:0-3532 GCA_031392195.1 Saprospiraceae bacterium
AGGGTTTGTCCCTGAGTGACCTTATCAATGAAGGTAATCTCGGGCTGATTAAAGCAGCCCAGCGTTTTGATGAAACCAAGGGTTTCAAATTCATTTCTTACGCCGTTTGGTGGATTCGACAGTCGATCCTCCAGGCTTTGGCTGAGCAATCCCGTATTGTAAGGCTTCCTCTCAACAAAGTAGGATCACTGAATAAGATCAACAGGGCATTTTCACAGCTTGAGCAGGAATTCGAACGTGAACCTTCATCTGAAGAGCTCGCTACTATCCTTGAAATATCTGCGGATGAAGTAGAAACTACTCTTGGTGTTGCTGCAAGGCACGTTTCGATGGACGCACCGTTTGTCGATGGTGAGGACAACTCTCTCCTCGATGTTCTTGAAAATCCGAATACCCCGGGTACGGATTCAGGTCTTGAATACCTTGATTCACTACGCAGGGAGATCGATCGGTCACTTGGCACATTGACTGATCGCCAGGCGGATGTGATCAAATTGTATTTTGGGATTGGAGTAGAACATCCATTATCTCTTGAAGACATCGGAGATCGATTTGGACTGACACGAGAGCGTGTCCGTCAGATCAAAGACAAAGCAATTAATAAACTCAGGTCTGCCAGCAGAAGCAAACTACTGAAACACTATCTAGGCGCTTAACATTTCTTGCATGCCTATTGAAAGAATCTCTTTTGATTCTTTCTAAAACAAAAAAAACAATGCCGGATTCCGGCATTGTTTTTTTATTTGGAGCTGTTTGGAAGCGATTATATCTTAATGCTTTTCATCCAACTTGTTCAGGTATTCCAGGTTGTCAATGTCGAGGGCTTTGGCAAGCTTGCCGATCTTCTTGAGATCGATATTGCCAATGAAGCTCATCAGGGCGAAGTTTTTCTCGCCACCGACGATCATCAGCAATTCTTCAACGATATCGCCATTGTCCTTTACGAGAAAGCGAACATTCTCACCATTCTCGCGGGCAGTCAGTAAGACTTCATACTCGCTGGTGGGAATTGTCTTCATTGCTTCTGCGTATAGTGCCACTGTGTTTTGTTCAGTGTGCAGGATGCGCAGGCCTTTCATGCTGCGGATGACATCCTGTACTTCTGGTTCCATGTCTTCGATCTCGATCTTAGCGACCATTTGAAACATTTTAGGACTGATGTAGACAGCGCTAAACTTGGTATCGTCGACATATTTGTTGAAGTACTTCGTGATGGCATCATTTTGAGCCATGGAGGCAACCGAGGCACTGATGATGATGAAAAGGGAAAGGATGAAAGATTTCATGATGATGGGTTATTAGTATGAAAGTGAAGGTTGATTATTTAAACATTTCGGCATAATCGCCTGCCTTTTGGATATTGGCAAGCGCTTCGTCTTGTGATTTATTGAGCTTAGAAGACACAAATGCTAAAGCTTGGCGCACTTCTTCATAGGCTTCATAAGGATCGTCGAATGTCTCAGCCATCTGCGGTTGTTGAGCTGATTGCTGACTGTAGTTCCAAACTCCGAATGCAGACAGCGCAAAAATCATAATGGCTGCAGCGCTGGCCATCCAACGGTAGAGTGGGCGAACAGTGGCTTTTGATGCATTGAGTGTTTGTTTCAGATTGTACGCATCGATATCATCGATGGTCAGTATGCTTTTTTCATTGCGGGCTTTAGCGATAAAAGCAAAGTACCGGGCTTCCGGTCCATTGGAATCGGAAAGCTCATTCATCAGTTGCTCTTCTTCCTGCAACGATGTTTCGGCATTCCAGTATTTTTCAAAAAGTTTATTATCCATTGTTTTTTATGCTTGATAAAGTCCGAACGTGTTGATTTTACTCAACATGCGCTGAATATGTTTTCTTGCTCTGAAAAGGCTCACTTTGACATCATCCAGATTGAATCCGGTAGCCTGGCAAATCTCATCATAGCTCATCTGTTCGATTTCCCGTAAATGGAAAATTGTTCGTTGTTTCTCCGGTAGTTGGTTGAGGCATTCATTCAATTGGGTCATCAGATCTGCATTCTCCATCTGTTTATCAGGGATGGGGGCTGTATCACTGACCGTATATGCTTCATCGATATTGACAACGTTGTCTTTCTCTTTTCGTAATACATCCAGAGATCGGTTCCTTGTCAATACCATCAACCATGCTTCCAGGTTTTCAATACTATCGGCCTCCTGGCGCTTTTGCCAGAGCTTGTACATAACATCCTGAACTACATCTTCTGCGGCCTCGACATCTTTGACGAAGCGCAGAGCGTACCTGTAAAGCTTGTCCTTCATTTTATTGAAGACTGCTTCGTATTGTTCAGCATTCATTCCGCTATTATTGACGGTATCCTTGACCATTTGTTACAATCTCTCCGTTTTTTTAGATGAAAAATATATGATGTAATATGCTGATTATCAGTAAGACCTGAAGATTCAAAGCGAGTGAAGTGTTAAAAGTCGAGTTAAGACTGAGTTACTGCACAGAGTTTCGGATGTTTCCCATGTCAATCCTGATCTTATCCAGATCATGGATTAAAGTTGATAGCTCTTCCTCCTCATGTTTAATATGGTCGTCAAATCGTATAAACTGGGCATCCATCCGGGTCTTGATACTTTCAACATAACCGTATAATTCCAGCTTGAGCTCCTGCTGCAGCCTGTTTCTGCCTTTTTCCATTTCGGTACTATACTGCTTCAGCACTTTCCCTCTTTGTAATCCCAACGTAATGCCTGCCACAAGAAACCCTAAAGCAGTCAGGACACCACCAGTGATATCAAAGACCATCCCCTGTGTGACTGCTGCGAGTATGATGCCCACGACTGCTATCCCACTACCTGCAGCGACATTGGTACCAACTTGTGAATCAGAATTGACCAGGCCTTTGCTTGTGAAGTTTTCTGTTTTATTAATAAACTGGTCGAATGCATCACGTAATTCGCGAAGTACGTTCTGGCGCCTTAATGCGATTTCAGAAAAAATTTCATGATCGCTGGAGAGGATTGTATTACTGTTGCGTAATTGCAAATCAACCGTATGGGCCATTTGTTGAATACTCTCAGCCAGATCGAGCACACGGTCATTTATCTTATCCTGCATTCCTGTACCAAAGTCCTGTTGAAGACGCCGCTTAAAATCTTCTATCCACGCTTTCAGCGATTGTGATTTAGAAAAAATAGAACCGATTGATCGTTTAAGGACAGGGAAGAAGGAAAGTGAATTGCGCAATTCATCTTCATATTTGTTTGCAACCCGGTCATAGGCACCCATCAGGTTCTCCACCAACATATCACTCTGGTGTTTTGCACGCTGCCCATGATCAGTTAGTGTCCACTTGATGTCTTCTCTGAACTTGATATCAGCCTCGAGTTGGCTTTTCCGTAAGTCCAATCCTTCCTGCAGCCGCATAATAATACGCAGCGTTGTATCTGTTAGACTAATGAGTTTTTGTTGCGCAGCTTTACCCCCTGTGACCTGATCAAGAATGAATTTTTTCAGCTCCTCAAAGCCACTTGTCTGAAATGACCCCTGTAATTCATCTTTCGCAGAAAC
>JANMVA010000017.1:0-7003 GCA_031392195.1 Saprospiraceae bacterium
CCGTTGTTGGAGTTTTCTCCAACAACCAAATGTTCCCCTTACCGATGACTCAGGTGCTTGATCGAATAGACGAAGATGCTGCCAAATCCCATCATCAGCATGAAATGATATAGCACAAAGGTTGTTTTCCCTTGCTCAAATCCCATGATGACCGCGATCAGAAAATAGAGCGCCAGCAAACCTTCAATAATCGTGGTGACAGATACCTTGCTGGCTTCGTAGATCCCCTTTTTAAAAGTGTCCTGTAATTGCTGGATATTGAATTTAGGTGTTCTCACGAATGAGCTCTTCCTTCCCCTGTATCCTTCCACCACGGCTATACTGTTGTGCAATGAAAGCCCCATGGACAAAGACAAGAAAAGTGGAAACATGACAGCGAACTTTATGACTTTACGGTATACCGGATCATCGATCCACGTGGTGTCTTTATTAGCTACATAATAAACACAACCTGCTGTCAGGATACCGATCAAAAAGATGCTGTAGAAATGCATTTTCATATTGATCGTGCTCATTAGAAAAGCGGCAGGGACACTCAGGACACCGAGAACAAAAATGAAAAGGAAAACGGTGCTCGACAACAGATGTGTTGTTGCATGCATCTTCTTCATCACAGACATTTCAGAGCGCAGGATCGTCGGTATCAGTTTTCGTGCATTTTCTGCCCCTCCTTTCATCCATCGGAATTGCTGTGATTTCAATCCATTCATCTCTGCTGGTAACTCGGCAGGAGATACGACATCTTGCCGGTATTTAATCTGCCATCCTTTCAATTGTGCACGGTAAGAAAGATCCAGGTCTTCTGTCAATGTATCTGCAGCCCATCCGCCCGCATCGATGATGGTTTCTTTTCGCCACACCCCTGCGGTCCCATTAAACTGAAGCAGATAATTACCCGATTGACGGCCGGTTTGCTCAATGGTGAAATGAACATTTAACTGAAAGGCCTGCAACCGGGTGATCAGTGAATAGTCGCCATTGATATGCTCCCACCGGGTCTGGACGACACCTACTTTCGGATCCTGGAAAAAAGGGATGGTTTGAAGTAAGAAATCGGTTGTTGGTAAAAAGTCCGCATCGAATATTGCAATGAATTCTCCTTTTGCAATTAGCAGGCCTTCACTCAAAGCGCCTGCTTTAAAGCCTTCGCGTTTGGTCCGATGGATATAGTGAATATCAAATCCCTGTTCTTTATACTCATTCACTTTCTGCAGACAAAGCTTGCTGGTATCATCTTTAGAATCATCCAGGATTTGTATCTCCAGCTTTTCTTTCGGATAGGTGAGCTTCACAATATTATCAATCAACCTTTCAACAACATACAGCTCGTTATATAAGGGCAATTGTATAGTCACATATGGTAATGTCGCCGTAGTTGATTCAGGCAATAGATTTCCTATGCCTTTGTTTTTCCTGGCTTTTCTATATTGAAGTAAGAGGTGAAATTGCAGCAGGCAATAAAAGGTAACATAAGCGAGTGCCAATGTATATAACCCAACGACCGTAAAGGCAATGAACTTCATGATCATGGGCTTAAAGGCATTTGAATATCATCCATAAAATTTTATGACCTGTGCTGATGCTTCCTTTGACCGTCCGAGCGGGAAAGATCACGTCTATAAAGGGGAAGTTGGACATTGTTGGTCAGAATGGCCGTAAAAATACTCATATATTAACTTTTTTCATGTAAAAGGATAAAATGATCATCCATCCGGACGAGAGGGTACATATCAGGAAAGGGCTGTCGTTAGAGTATCGATAACTATTGAAGCCCATTATATTTACAGCATGAGTCAGAAACAAGAGATGAAAAGTGGCCATTCAGGATTTACGATTGCAGGAAGTTGTATCAGACATGTGCTGGGAACAATGCTGATTTCGATTAGCTTTTTATCCTGTTATGAGGAAAAATTTACCACTGACAACAATGATAAGCTTGCTTTCTCAACAGATACACTGAGTTTTGATACGGTATTGACACAGATCAGTACAGTGACGAGATATTTCAAAGTGTACAATCCCCATGATTTTTCCATCCGGATTGATGAGGTAAAGTTAGCCGGGCCTAATGCAGAATTTTTCAGATTGAATGTGGATGGTTTGACCGGTGAGATTATTCATGATGTGACAATCCTGCCAAACGATAGCATTTATGTTTTTACGGAAGCGACCATTGATCCCGATCAACCTGAATCTGTCAGTCCGTTTATACTCGAAGCAGAAGTGCAATTCAAAACAAATGGAAATGATCAACGGGTTTTGCTCATTGCCTGGGGACAGAATGCTAACTACATACCCGGTCCGCAGTTACCAAACAAAATCTCTTTGTTGACCTGTGACCTCGGTGAAGTCATTTGGGATGATCCGAAACCTTATGTTTTGTATGGTACACTGTTGATTGATTCATGTACGCTTGTATTACCCCCGGGCACAAGATTATATGTGCATGGTGGTATCGCCAATAATCAGCTGGGCATTTATAATGAAGGGCTTATTTATACGTTTCCGGATGGGCGCATAAAGTCACTGGGTACCTTGTCTCAGCCTGTGATCATTCGGGATGACCGTATCGAACCTGATCATGAAGGTGAGTGGGCCGGCATCAGGCTTGGCCCGGAAAGCGGTCCTCATCAATTCACCCACACCATGATGACAAATGGGATCGTAGGCATATCAGCTGACAGCGCTTCAAGTGTAGTGATTGATCACAGCATTATTGCATTTACCAGCGGTCCGGGATTTTTTGCGCGCCATGCTACAGCAGAGGTTACGAATTCGCTGTTCTATGAAAATGGCAGTCAGGCGATTGCATTGACTTTTGGCGGGGATTATGAAGTCAATTATTGCACGGTCGCTAACTTTGGAAATGACAGTGAAGGCTTGCTCCTGAATAATTTTTATTGTTCTGATCTCTTATGTTCAGAGGGTGTTCTTTTCAATAAGCTGACGGGAAGGGTACGGAATTCTATCATCGTAGGTTCCTCTTCCGATGAGATCTGGATTGTGGATGCAGGGGAGCCTCAGGATGGATTAATGGACCTGGCGATGAATCATAACATGGTCGTGGTGGATGAGTTATTGGATACTGACAATTTTCCTGATTTTTTCAATTCGATCTGTACAGGTTGCTTTGAATTTATGTTTGGTGATACCTTATTTGTCGATATGAATAAATACGATTTTCATCTTGATACATCATCGGTCGCAGAAATGAAAGCATTGCCTTTGACGGGTATTTTGGATGACCTGGAAGAAAAAATAAGGGATGCAGTGAAGCCGGACTTAGGTTGCTATGAGTTCCAATAAAACATCAAAATCATTTAGGTTGATGGTCCCGCATTGGTCGTATTGATCCTGTTTTTATCCACCGTGTTGAGTACAATAAATCCAAGCACAAAGAAAACAATCAGCATCAATACACTGTAGCGCATGCTGCCTGTGATGGAATTGACAAGTCCAAAAATAAAAGTACCGGATACAATGGCGAGTTTGGAAAGCACATCATAAAAACTAAAAAAAGAAGTGAGGTCCTCTGTTCTGTTTTCCAGCAATTTAGCATAAGTCGATCTGGACAAAGCCTGAATACCTCCCAGCACGATGCCTACCAATGCTGCAATCACAAAGAATTGCCATTTCTCAGTCGTGGCATAAGCACCTGTGCAAATAATGACCCAAATGACAAGTTGAACTAACAGAGCGAATTTGTTTCCTTTCCTTTTAGATAAAGCAGCGAACATCAATGCACCGGGTATGGCTACGATTTGCAACAAGAGGATCGTGATGATGAGCTCGGTATCCTGAAATCCTAACTCCTGTCCGGCAAATAAGGAAGCTAAGTAGATAACAGTATGCACTCCTGCGATATAAAAGAAATAAGCTAGTAAAAACCGAATCGTGTCTTTATCGTGGCGGATTTTTTGCCAGACGAGAACTAATTCATGCCAGCCTCTTTTAAACAAATTATTTCCTGCGGGTGTGGGTATGTCTTTTGGTAACCGGCTGAAAGTAATCTGTGAGAAACCAAGCCACCACAAACCCACCAATACGAATGAGATCCTCGAAGGAAGCGTCGGGTCTTCAATCCCAAACCATCCCGGTTTCTGGATCATCAGCAGACAAAAAACAAGTAAAAGAACACTGCCTACATATCCGTATGCATATCCTCTGGCACTGACCTTGTCATACTGATCTTCGGATGCAATGATGGGCAGATATGAATCGTAAAATACAAGGCCACCGGCTGCACCTATTGTTCCAAGGATAAATGCAGTGGTACCAATCCACATGGTTTCAGGCGAGCTGAAAAAAAACAATGCAATACATCCAATCGCACCGACTGTCGTAAAAGATTTTAAAAAATACATTCTCCTGCCACTGTAATCGGCAATGCCGGAGAGTAATGGCGAAACCAATGCAATCAGGATGTAAGCAGCTGAAACAGAAAATGAATAGAGTGCTGCATTGCTGATCGTTCCTCCTAAAATTTGGATCCGGTCTTGGGCCACATTGGAAAAATAGATCGGGAAAATGGCTGTAGAGATGACGAGGTAGTAAGCTGAATTGGCCCAGTCAAAATAGGCCCATCCATTGATGATGCGTTTGTCATTGAGTTGCATCAAGTGAAGGTATCATTTATATGTCCAGTAAGAATGCAGGCTGGTCGTGAAACCAGAATCCCTATTTTGTGTTACGAAAAGCGATGATTTCCTATCTTCCTGCCCTATGCGAATACTGATCCTGAGCCGAAGTCCAATCCTTTATTCTACACATAGCCTTGTCATGTCCGCACGTCGACGCGGTCATTCGGTCCGTGTGGTCGATCATATGCAATGCGATCTCACCATCCTGGACGGCAAGCTTGGTGTGCGATACCAGGGCGAATTTATTGGCAGGCCCGATGCGGTTATTCCACGTATCGGATCCTCTGTGACAAGCTACGGAGCCGCAGTGGTACGGCATTTTGAAATGATGAAAGTGTATTGCGTGGTGACTACGGATGCATTGTTGCGGGCGCGCGATAAAAGAACGGCTGCACAATTTCTTGCTGCTCATAACTTGCCTGTACCCGATAGCGTATTCACAGCCATGCCGGATAATGTCGAGTCTGTATTGCGCTTGTTGGGAGATCAATATCCGGTAGTAATTAAAACATTAAATGGCACGCAAGGCCAAGGAGTTATTTTAGGCGAATCATTTACTTCCTCTCAATCGATTGCTGAAGCCTTTATCAGGTTGCGTGAGGAAATTTTGTTGCAGCGATTTATCGGAGAGGCAAAAGGAAAAGATATCAGGGTATTCGTTGTAGGAGGCAAAGTGGTCGCTACAATGGAGCGAAATGCCCAGGATGGTGAATTCCGATCTAATCTGCACAGGGGAGCTTCATCTACCAAAGTCAAGATCACTGATGAAGAAGAAGAAATAGCATTGAGAGCAACCTCCTTAATGGGCCTGGAGGTAGCGGGTGTAGATATTCTCCGGTCTGATAAAGGGCCGTTAATTTTAGAGATCAATGCTTCACCAGGATTGGAGGGGATTGAAGGCACTACCGGTGTGGATATCGCCGGACACATTATCAAATTTGTGGAAACAAATGCACGATCCGTCCCTGTATAAAGACTTCCGGCCAATTCATTTGGGCAATAATGAAATACTCCCCGGTACTTCATCCAAAGCAAGTTATAGCGTAGGCAATTTGCCTTCCGGTACCAGGGTCGCTATTCAAATGGAAGTGTTTCGAAGTGCCAGGCCCGGCCCGCATGTATTGATTCTCGGAGGTGTGCATGGTGATGAAGTGAACGGCGTTGAGATCGTCAGAAGATTACTGGAGAAAAACCTGTTTGGCAATCTTCAGATCGGTTCTGTCATTGCGGCTCCGCTGATCAATGTCCATGGCTTCATCAATTTCAGCAGGGATGTTCCGGATGGAAAAGATGTAAACCGGAGTTTTCCAGGTACGCTTGCAGGGAGCCTGGCATCACGGGTCGCACGCATCATTTCAAAGAATGTATTTCCGCAGATCGATATCATTATCGATAACCATTCGGGAGGACAGACGAGATTTAACTATCCACAGATCAGGATTACACGCGGTGACATTGACAGTTATGAACTGGCGAAAGCATTCAATCCGCCGTTTATCATTCACAAGCCTGCCTTGAGAGGTTCTCTAAGGAAGAGTGCAAGGCTGGCCAATAAGTCATGCCTGATTTACGAAGGGGGGGAAGCATTGCGTCTGGATGGATTTTCCATATCACGCGGGGTTACCGGTATTGAGAGGATCTTCCAGCATCTGGGTATGATCTCTGGAGTACCGATGGATGCGAGGGAACCGGTTGAAATACAGCATGCAACCTGGATGCGCGCCTCCCATGCGGGCCTTTTTATTTGGACAAAAAGTTCAGGAGCCCGGGTCAAAAAAGGTGAGCCACTTGGAAATATCGGTGATCCATATGGTACGCGAAGGGTAGTCGTGCTGGCTCCACGTGAAGGCTATATCATCGGGCATACAAATGCCCCGGTGGTAGGACAAGGTGATGCTCTTTTTCATATCGGGTATTAATCCGGACTTCTTTTCTGCCTTTTATCGCTTTTGTTGTGCCGTTGAGGTTCTCATTTATCTTTGTGGCCATCATATGAAGATCCGCCCAGTCATCATTCTTTTCTCCATTTGCCTATACGGTCTTTTCGCCGCCTGCAAATTGCAAAGCAATCCTAATGAACAGGATGAAAATGTAAGTACTCCTGATACGTCCGGAGAAACTGTTGAATTTGATTCAGAGATAAAAGAATATGAAAGTGAAGACCGGGTTATCTGGCAGAAACCCGATCTCGTCATTGATCAGTTAGGGAACGTAGAAGGAAAAGTTGTAGCGGATCTGGGTGCCGGAACAGGATATTTCAGCAGAAGAATAGCTTATAAGGGCGCCACGGTGATTGCTATCGACATTGATCCGGAAGCAATCCTGTGGATGGAGGAGCAGCGTTCTAGATTTCCTCCCGAGTT
>JANMVA010000026.1:0-1908 GCA_031392195.1 Saprospiraceae bacterium
CTTCTAATATTTCAATTGCAGGCGGTCGATGATGTTGAAAGGATTGATGATCTTGAAATTAGCCTGAAATGAGATCCGGTCATACCACTGATCTCTAACCTGATAGGTAAGACTTTCGCGGATGTCCTTGCTCTCAACAAAAGGGATATAAATTTCAAAAGCATCCTTTATCAAAATAACAGCCAGTCCACCGCTGTAACTCAATTCCACTTTTTCGGTAATGCCACTTGGATAAAGAGCTGCATCCATGTACAGGTGCACAACTTTCACCGGCAATGATACACTCGCCCCGGCACCAAGCATCCATTTTTCGCTGATACCAATCGTAGAAAGTGTTTTCAATCCGGCATCTTTCATAAATACCTGTCTTGTAAAATTACCTTCACTTGCATTCCGGCCAATTAACCATTCATCGTACATATAATCACGCGATGAAAAACCACCTGAAGCAGATCCGTTGAATGAAAACAAAACGTTGGGTTTTGGTTGTTTATAGTAGGGCAACCAACCTGCAAAAGCATGAACCCATACACCGCGCATTTTATCTCTTCCTGTAAAATGCTGGTTGTAATGAAGATTGAGCCGTACAAATCCATCACCTCCCTGAATGCTTGCAAAGGCCGTATAAGGTTGCATTACTGTATCCGATTCCAGTTTAAATGAAAGTTCGTGGATACTGTAATGACGATTCTCTCTTGCATAGACAACTGAATCAAAATTGATTCCCCTGCCATAAAACTGGTTGATGTCGACATACCTGTACTTCAACCATTTCGTGACGTGCGAATGTTCATTTACCGGTTTTATCCTAAGCGCAATACCTGGTGACATCCGGACGTAGTGGTCGCGAAACAAATAATGCGTGTCAAGATGGTATGCAAAATTACTTCCTGAAAAAGTTAACATCAATTTGTCGAAAACATTAACATTGAGATCTGCTGTATAACGAGATTCTATATGATATCTGAACTTTTTGCTATCAATTCCGTAAAAGGGCATCAGCAAAATCTTTGCATTCTGTTGGGGAATAATGTCGGATAAAATTGCTGCTCCCGGCATAAGACCATCGGTGAGATTATATCCGAATATGGGTGTGACGCTCAATGATGGCGAGTAATGGTCAGCAAGCTGGGGAATGAGATTAAGGCGAGGCAAAAACCTCTGGGGTTTTCTATCTGCCCACCAATGCTTATTAACTGAATTACCTTCATACAACCTGATCTCGTCCACATCATTTTGGAGGGAAATTGTCTTTATTCCTTCAAATCCTTCAACCCATTGATTAAATAAAAATGAATCTTTCTGATAACCGGCAATCGTCAGCGGAATTTTGGCTTCTGCGTGATTTTCAATTGTCACCTCATTGCTCTTTCGGTCAAATGACTTAATGCGGTAATCAATTTCATGACTATGATGTACCCATTCCTCAAAAAACCATGACAAATCACAATTACATGTTTTTTCAAAAGTCGATCTGATATCTGCAGCAGAAACGTGAGTGAACTGATGTTCCACGAAGTATTGAGCAAACATTTGTTTCATCATTTCTTCGCCAAGCTGCGTTTTCATCAACTTTAATCCTTTCGCAGGAAGCATGTAGGCACTGAATAAATACTGTTCACCTGTTTGCCAATCAGGAAGAGATTCCGGTGGCTGCAATGTTCTTCGAAAACGGGACCAATGAAGAGCAGCATCATAATGGTCCATTGAATTTTTATTCTCCAAAATAGACGGAAGGAAATGATCACCTGGTTCAGCATAATACCGCTCCATATATTGGTCTTCCAGGAAAGAATTGAAACCTTCATCGATCCACGGATGATTTCTTTCATCACTGGCCAGAATGCCATACAGCCATGTGTGACCGATCTCATGAGCGATCACACGATCGAGATAAGCATGATCGCC